>DASSLH010000504.1:0-2061 GCA_035689625.1 Candidatus Methylomirabilota bacterium
GTCTGGCTCGGCACGCCGTACGCGCCGGCCGAGCTGGTGTCGGCGGTGCGCAGCATGCTCCGGCGGCGCGAGGCGGAGACGGCGCTCGGCACGCGCGACAGCCTGCTCGCCATCGCCGGCGCCGTCACCGGCATGCAGGGCACGACCGAGTCGCTGCGCCTCGTGTGCCGGGAGCTGGCGCGGCTGACCGGCGCCGACACGGTCGGCGCCCACCTGCTGGACCGCGAGCGGGACGAGCTGCTCGCCGTCGCCGGCTACCGCATCCCCAAGGACGCGCTGCCCGCGCTGAGCAGCGGCGCCGTCACCCGCCAGCCGTTCTGGCCGGCCGTGATCAGCGGCGGCGAGGTCGTCTGGAGCGACGACGTGGCGCACGACGCGCGCTTCGAGTTCCCGCTCTTCCGCGACGTGTCGCACCAGTCCGGCGTCGTCATCCCGCTCGTCGTCGACGGCGAGGTCGCCGGCACGTTCTATCTCGTGTGGTGGAAGGCGCGGCGGCGCGTCGAGGCCGCCGAGGCGGCGCTGCTGCAGACGATCGGCCGCCAGGTCGGGATGCTGCTGCGCACCGCCCGCCTCATGGAGGAGGCCGAGCTGCGCCGGCGCCTGGCCGAGGCCGCCAAGGCGCACTACCAGCTGCTGTTCGACCGCAACCTGGCCGGCGTCTTCCGCACGACCCGCGAGGGCCGCGTGATCGAGTGCAACGAGGCCTTCGCCCGGCTGGTCGGCTGTCGCGCGCCCGAGGACGCCGTCCGCCACAGCGCCTGGGAGTTCTACGCCGATCGCGGCGAGCGCGACCGGCTGCTCGCCCGCCTGGATCGCGAGCGGCGGGTGACCAACCACGAGGCGCGCTGGCGTCGGCGCGGCGGCGACGAGTTCACGGTCAGCATGAACGCCACCGCGATCGGCGACGGCCCCGACGCGCAGATCGAGGGCATCGTGCTCGACATCTCCGAGCGCAAGCGCGCCGAGGACGCGCTGCGCGCGCGCGAGCAGCAGCTGCGCAACCTCGGCGACAACCTGCCCGACGGCGTGATCTACCAGGTCGTCCGCCGCGCCGACGGCTCCAACTACTTCGCGTACATGAGCTCGGGGCTCGAGCGCACGTTCGGCATGCCGGCCAGCGAGGCGCTCCGGCGCCCCGAGGCCGTCTACCAGATGGTGCTGCCCGAGGACCTGGCGCGCATCCGGGCGGCGGCCGACGAGACCATCCGGACCGGCGAGCCGATGGACGTCGAGTACCGCATGCGCACCCCGGCCGGCGAGATCCGCTGGCTGAACCTGCGCGGCCGGCCCAGCCGGCTGGCCGGCGGCGCCACCCAGTGGGACGTCGTCGCCCTCGACGTCACCGGGCGCAAGCGCGCCGAGGCGCGCTATCGCCTGCTGTTCGAGCGCAGCTTCGTGGGCATCTTCCGCACGCGCCCCGACGGCATCGTGGTGGAGTGCAACGACGCCTTCGCGCAGATCCTCGGCTTCGGCGGGGCCGCCGAGATGCGCGGCCGCAGCGTCGTGGGGCACTACGCGACGGCGGCCGATCGCGAGGCGATCGTCGCGCGCCTGGTCGCCGGCGAGGACGTCGTCGACGCCCAGCTCACCTGCCGCCGGCGCGACGGCTCGCTGGTGCCGGTGGCGATGAGCGCGCGGCGGATCGTCGAGCACGAGGGGCCGGTGCACGAGGGCGTGCTGGTGGACCTCACGAACCGCAAGTCCGCCGAGGAGGCCGAGACGCTGCGCTCGGTGGCCGCGCTGGCCAACGCCGCCGCTCACGAGATCAACAACCCGCTGACGGTGATCCTCGGTCAGCTCGACCTCATGAAGACCTCGGACCCGCGCGACGTCGAGCGCATCCAGGACGTGACGGCGGCCGCCGAGCGCATCCGCGACATCGTTGCCCGCATGGTGCGGTTCACGCGGCTGGATCCCTCGCGCGAGTGGCCGGCCGGGCTGCCGCCGATGCTCGACATCCGCCGCTCGGGCGGCGGCGAACCCGGGCCGCCGCGTCCCTGAGCGCCGCCGCTCGCGGCCGCCTCACGCCTCGATCGCGAGGGTTACCGTGCGGGTGGCGCC
>DASSLH010000505.1:0-7298 GCA_035689625.1 Candidatus Methylomirabilota bacterium
TCGGCGGCGTGCTCGGCGCGCGCGGCCTTGGGGATCGTGAACACCGACGGCCGGCGCAGCAGGAAGCGCAGCGCGGCCTGGCGCGGCGAGGCGGCGTGCGCGGCGGCGATGTGCTCGAGCGCCTTGCCGCCGTGGGCTCGAGGACCGGGGAAACGTCCGGAGCCGAGCGGACTGTAGGCCACGACCGGGATGTCGTGGCGCTCGCACCACGGCAGCACGGCGTGCTCGATCGCCCGCTCGCGCAGGTGATAGAGAACCTGATTGCAGGCGCACCGCCCCTCGCCGGCGATCGCCAGCATCGCCTCGAGGTCGGCGACGTCGAAGTTGCTCACGCCCCACGCCAGGATCTTGCCGGCGCGCTGCAGGTCCTCGAATGCCGCGAGCGTCTCCGGCAGCGGCGTGCGCTCGCGCCAGTGGAGGAGATAGACGTCCAGGTGATCGGTGCGCAGGCGGCGCAGCGAGGCCTCGCAGGCCTCGATCGCGCGCCGGCGCCCGGCGTGCTTGGGCAGGACCTTCGAGACGAGAAAGACCTCGTCGCGACGGCCGGCGATCGCCTCGCCCACGATGCGCTCGGCCTCGCCGTCGCCGTACATCTCGGCCGTGTCGATGTGCGTGGCGCCCAGGTCCAGGCCCAGGCGCAGCGCGGCGATGGCCTCGGCGCGGTCGGCCTCCTGCTCGATGTCCCAGGTGCCCTGCCCGATGACGGGCACCTCGCGCTTGGTGGGCCCGAAGCGGCGGTGCTCCACGGTCAGGCGATGAGGCGCTGCAGCCGGCGGGCGATGTCGGCCTTGGGCTGGGCGCCGACGATGCGATCGACCTCGCGGCCCCCCCGCAGGACGAGCAGCGTGGGAATGCTGCGCACGTTGAAGCGCGCGGCGGTGGCGGGGTTGTCGTCCACGTTGAGCTTGGCGAAGCGCACGCGGCCGGCGAGGTCGGCGGCCAGCTCCTCCAGCACCGGCTCCATCGTCCGGCAGGGCCCGCACCAGGCCGCCCACAGGTCCACGACGACCGGCAGCGGTGAGCGCTCGACCTCGGGCGTGAACGTGGCGTCGGTCACGACGATGGGGCCGGCGGCGAGAGCCAGCGGCGCGTGGCAGCGCCCGCACACGGGGCGGCGGTCCCGGGGCGGCGCCCCGGACGGCACCCGGTTCGTCGCGCCGCACGAGGGACACCGGACGAGTCGAGCATCCTGACGTGCCATGCGGTCGGCCCCCTCGGCCGGGCCGGGACGTGCCCGGTTCCCGGCCAGCGTCTCACGAATCGTGCCGCTGAGCCTGGCGTGAGCGAGGCAGCCGGCTCAGCTGGCCAGGGCGACGCGCTCCAAGAGGTCGATGTCGTCGAGCAGGCGGCCGACGCCGAGCGCCACGCAGTGCAGCGGGTTGGGGGCGATCGTCACCGGCAGGTAGGTCTCCTTGCGGATCACCTCGTCCAGCCCGGTCAGCAGCGCGCCGCCGCCGGTGAGCACGATGCCGTTGTCCACCATGTCGGCGGCGATCTCGGGCGGCGTGCGCTCCAGGCACACGCGCACGGTCTCCACGATGATCCCCACGCAGTCGCCCAGCGCGTCGCGCACCTCGTCCTCGTCGATGGCGATCGTCTTGGGCACCCGCGTCACCAGGTCGCTGCCCTTGACCTCGATCGTGCGCGGCCCGCCGTTGCCGGGCCGGGGGCTGCCGAGCGCCAGCTTGATGTCCTCGGCGCGGCGATCGCCCACCAGCAGGTTGTAGTGCTTGCGGATGTACTGCGCGATGGCCTCGTTCATCTCGTCGCCGGCCGTGCGCACCGACTGGCAGTAGACGATGCCGGACAGCGAGATGACGGCGACCTCGGTGGTGCCGCCGCCGATGTCCACGATCAGGTGGCCGCCCGGCGCCTGGATCGGCAGCCCGGCGCCGATCGCCGCCGCCATCGGCTCCTCGACGAGGAAGACGGCCCGCGCCCCCGCCTGCATGGCCGCCTCGCGCACCGCGCGCTTCTCGACCTGCGTGATGCCCGACGGCACGCTGACGACCACGCGCGGCTTGACGATGCGGCTGCGCGACTGCACGCGCGCGATCAGGTGGCGCAGCATCGTCTGGGCCACGTCGAAGTCGGCGATGACGCCGTCCTTGAGCGGCCGCACCACGTCGATGTTGCCCGGCGTCCGCCCCCACATCGCCCGGGCCGCCTGGCCGACGGCGACGACGCTCCGGCTGGCGCGGTCCAGCGCCACGATGGAGGGCTCGGAGAGCGCGATGCCTTCGCCGCGAAGGTACACGAGGGTGTTGGCGGTGCCGAGGTCGATGCCGATGTCGTTGACGAAGAGTCCGGACGGCAGACGCAACTTCATGCTCACGGTCCCCTCCCCCGCCGAGACGGGCGGTCGTTGGCGCGGTCGCCGCGCCACGATGCAGCCGCCAGTGCGTAGCAAGGGCCGAGCCGGATCCGCCCCTCCGGCAAATCGCGCAGTTCTCCCCCCGCGCGCGGGGAGAACGTTGAGCGACAGACGCTGGCGCTCCGACAGTGTCAGTCGCGCGCCGCTCGGTGCAAGTTCTACGACGCGCTAGGCGGGCCGCGCTCCGGCGGCGAACGTGCGGATCATGCCGGCGACGAGGTCGGGCTGCTCCAGCTGCGGCGCGTGGCCACAGTCCTTGACGATCTCCGCGCGGGCGCCGGCCAGCCGCCGCGTGAACTCGCCCGCGTAGACCGGCGGCACCAGCCGGTCGTCGCTGCCCCAGAGCACCAGCGCCGGCGCGCTCACGCGGTGGATGCGCTTCTTCAGCCCCTTGTCGGGCAGCGGCCAGATGAACTTGCCGGTCGCGCCCATCGCCCACGTGAGCCGCACGCGGGCGGCGGTCGCGGCGTCGGCCGGCTCGCCCGGCCCGAACAGCCGCGCGGCCGCCTCGCCGGCCGGCTCGCGGAACAGCCGCGCCCGCAACGCGTCGGGCTCGAGTGTCATCCAGTTGACGACGGGGTCGGTGTCGCGCCAGAAGCCGATGGGCGCGATCAGCGCCAGCCGCTCGGCGCGGCGCGGACAGGCGGCGGCCAGCTCGCAGGCCACCATGGCGCCGAAGGAGTGGCCGACCAGCGTCGCGCGCTCGAGGCCCAGCCGGTCGAGCAGCTCGTCGTAGCAGAGGACGAGATCCCAGAGGTTGTCCAGGCGATAGATGTCGTCGGGCGCACCCGGCGTCGTGCCCGGGTGCTCGGGTGCCAGCACGGTGAAGTCGCGGGCGAGCGCGTCGAGGAACGGATCCCAGGTGAGGCCGAACGGGCCGTGGAAGTAGACGAGCGCCGGACCGCGGCCCCTGGAGAGCACGCGGAGGCGGACCTGGTCCTGCCAGACGGCGACGGTGCGCGCGCTCGTCCCCGCCGGCGCCGCCTCCGGCGCGCCGGCGCTCATGCGCCGCCGCCCGCGGCGACGGTCGCGGCCGGCCGGGCCGCCTGGCGGCCGCGCAGCGAGGCCGGCCACCAGTGGTTGACCCAGCCCTCGGCGTCCCAGAAGCCGCGCAGGTGCGGCAGCACCTCGCGGGCGAACAGCTCGATGTTCTCCAGTGTCAGCTCGTGGGGCATCGAGCCGATCTGCAGCAGCACCATGAGGTTGCCCACGCGCAGCCCCTTGACGACCTCCTCCTCGAGGCGCTGGCGCACGGTGGCCGGGCTGCCGGCGATGACGTAGCCCTTGTCCACGAAGTCGCGGTAGCGCAGCGCCTTGGCGTTGTCCGAGCGGCGCACGGGGTTGCTCTGGGCCGCCACCAGGCTGCGGTAGTCCTGGTTGCCGGGCGGCGACATGTAGGCGGCCGGCCAGTGCAGACACTTGTGATAGAAGTACTCGACGTGCCGGGCGAACTTCTCCTCGGCGCGCGCGTCGCTCTCGGCGACGGCGACGAGCTGCAGGAAGCCGGCGCGGTACGGATTGGGCTCGCGGCCCTTGTCGGTCACCACCTTCCAGTAGCCGTCCATCATCGTCCTGGCGGCCTTGGCGCCCGAGTAGGACAGGAAGCAGTAGCAGACCTCGTTGTCCACCGCGAAGTCGAACGTGCTGATGCTGCCCGAGCCCGGCACCCATACCGGCGGGTGCGGCTGCTGGATCGGCCGCGGCCAGAGGTTGACGTTGGCCAGCTGGTAGTAGCGGCCGTTCCAGGCGAAGATCTCGCGCGCCTGCCAGGCCTTGAGCGTGAGCGCGAAGGCCTCGCGGTAGCGCTCGCGATGCTCCATCGGCGTGATGCCGTAGCAGAAGTTCACGTCCATCGGACTGCCCAGCGGCAGCCCCGCCACCAGCCGCCCGCCGCTGATGCAGTCGAGCATCGCGTACTCCTCGGCGACGCGGATCGGCGGGTTCGACGTCGGCAGCGTGGCGCCCATCTGCACGACGGCGACGTTGGTGCCGTTGGTGGCCTTGGCCAGCACGCTGCCCATGATGTTGGGGCTCGGCATGAACCCGTAGGCGTTCTGGTGGTGCTCGTTGGTGCACACGCCGTCGAAGCCGCAGCGCGCGGCGAAGAGCAGCTCGTCCAGCGTCCAGTTGTAGTACTGCCCCACCCGCCTGGCGTCGGCCAGCTCCCACCACGGCGGCGTCACCCAGACGGACTCGTAGCGCGTCTCGAAGTCGGCCGGCAGCTCGCGGTGCGGCATGAGGTGGAACGCGCTGATCTTCATGGGATGCCTTATACCACGGGGCATGTTACGGTGGCGGCGCCGGAGGGACCTCATGCGTCGAGTGATCGTCGCCGTCGCGCTGCTCCTGGCCGTCGCCGCGCCCGCCGCCGCCCAGCCGGCCGGCGAGGTCTCCGTCTCCTTCCACGTCACGGTCGCGCCGAGCTGGTTCGATCCCTCGACGGCGCCGCCGCAGATCACGCCCTTCGGCGTCCTCTACGCGGTCCACGACGCGCTCGTGCGCCCGCTGCCGGGCCAGAAGATGGGGCCGGCGCTGGCCGAGTCGTGGAAGGAGAGCCCCGACGGCCTCACGTACGAGTTCCGCCTGCGGCGCGGTCTCAAGTTCCACAACGGCGACCCGATCACCGCCGACGACGTGAAGTTCAGCTTCGACCGCTACCAGGGCGCCGCCGCCCACGAGCTGCACGCGCGCGTGCGCCAGCTGGAGATCGTCGATCCGCTGACCGTGCGCTTCCATCTCAAGGAGGCGTGGCCTGACTTCATGACCTTCTACGGCACGACGGCCAGCGCCGCCGGCATCGTGGTGCCGCGCAAGTACTTCGAGCAGGTCGGCGCCGAGGGCTTCCGCCAGCGGCCGGTCGGGGCCGGGCCCTACCGGTTCGTCAGCCAGCGCCCCGGCGTGGACGTCACGCTGGAGGCCTACCCCGGCTACTGGCGCCACGTGCCCTACGTGCAGCGGCTGATCCTCAAGAGCGTGCCCGACAGCACCACGCGGCTGACGATGCTCAAGACCGGCCAGACGGACTTCGCGATGTTCCTGGACGGGCCCGATGCCGAGAGCCTCAAGAAGGATTCGCGTTTCGCGCTGGTGGACACGCGCCACGCGTCCATCTTCTGGATCGAGTTCGCCGACCAGTGGGACCCCAAGTCGCCCTGGCACGACAAGCGGATGCGCCAGGCCGTCAACCTGGCGCTCGACCGCAAGACGATCAACGAGGCGGCCTGCCTGGGCTTCTGCCCGCCGGCCGGCGTCATCGTGCCGCGCGTGATGGATTTCGCGCTGCAGGTCGCGCCGCCGCCCTACGATCCCGACAAGGCCAAGCAGCTGCTGGCCGAGGCCGGCTACCCGCGCGGTCTCGAGGCCGGCGAGTTCGTGCCGATCCCCGGCTTCGCCACCGTGGGCGAGGCGGCGCTGAACAACCTCAACGCGGTCGGCGTCCGCATGCGGATGCGGCCGATGGAGCGGGCGGCGTTCTACGCGGCCTGGAAGGAGAAGTCGCTGCACGGGCTGTTCCTCGTCGCCGTGGGCAACTCCGGCAACGCCGCCAGTCGCGTGGAGTCGTTCATCTACTCCAAGGGCGCCTACGCCTACGGCGGCTATCCCGACCTCGACGAGATGTTCCTGCAGCAGTCCCGCGAGCGCGACCCTGCCAAGCGCGAGGCGATCCTGCACAGGATCCAGCAGCTCACGATCGACCGGGTGATGTTCGCCCCGGTCATGGACCTGCGCGGGCTGTGCGGCGTGGCGCCGCGGGTGGCGGATCACACGATCAACGCGATCCCCGTCTATCCGTGGCCGGCCTACGAGGACATCCGGCTCAAGGCCCAGTGATCTTCCTGGTCCGCCACGGCGAGACCGTCGGCAACGCCGCGCGGATCGTCCAGGCACCCGACAGCCCGCTGTCGCCGCGCGGTCGCGCCCAGGCCGAGCGGCTGGCGCGGCGGCTGGCGCCCGAGGGCGTCGCGCGCATCGTCTCCAGCGACCTCGCCCGCGCCGCCGCCACCGCCGAGTGCCTGGGGCGCGTCACCGGCGTCGCCGTGCTCCTGGAGCCGCTGCTGCAGGAGCGCAACTTCGGCGACCTGCGCGGTACCGCCTACGCCGACATGGACTTCGACATGTTCGCGCCCGACTACGCGCCGCCGGCCGGCGAGACGTGGCCGGCCTTCCACGCGCGGGTGGACGCGGCGTGGCGCCGCGTGCAGGCGCTGGCGGCGACGACCGAGGGGCACCTCGCCGTCGTCACCCACGGCCTGGTCTGCCGCTCGCTGGCCGGCCGTCACCTGATCCTGCCCGGGGGCGCGGCTGCGCCGGAGCGCTGGGAGAACACCTCCCTCACGATCGTCGCCTGGCCGGCGCCATATCGCGTGCACCTGCTGAACTGCTGCGCGCACCTGGCCGACCTCGAGTCCGCGCCCGACCCCGGCGCCGCCGCCGTCTGAGCGCCCGGCCGGCGAGCGGCCCACGGAAATAACGCAGTCGTCTCATTGTGCGGGGCCCACCGCGGGCGTACTCGGTGGAGCAACCAGGAGTTGCCCATGAACCCGTGGGCGATCGTCGCCGGCATCACCGGCTTGGCCGTGTTCTACGTGATGCTGCCGCTCGGCCTGGCCGCCCGCGCCTACTTCCGCGACCACAAGCTCGTGCACTGTCCCGTCATCGGTCTGGCCGCCGGCGTGCGCATCCGGCGCGCGGGCCTGGCCGAGGCGCTCGGCTGCCGGGCGCTGCGCTGCGTCAGCGACTGCACGTTCTGGCCGCGGCACCGTGGCTGCGCGCAGGCCTGCCGGACCGTCGCCGACGACGAGCTCGCGGAGTTCCGCCGGTGGCCCTCGAGCTGACCGTCGTCCTCGACGACACGCCCGGCAGCCTGGCGCGGCTCGGCGGTGTGCTCGGCGACGCCGGCGTGAACATCGAGGCGATCCACGGC
>DASSLH010000506.1:0-7284 GCA_035689625.1 Candidatus Methylomirabilota bacterium
CGCCTGCAGACGCGGATCAACCGGGTGACGGGCGTGCCGATGGAGCCGCGCGGCGTCGTCGCGGCGTGGGACGAGGCCAGCGGGCGCTACACGGTGCACGCTGGCTCGGGCGGCTCGTGGCGCATCCGCGCCGACGTCGCCGCCGCGCTCGGCGTGCCGTCCGACGCCGTGCGTGTCATCGCCGGCGACGTCGGCGGCAACTACGGCACCCGCAACGCCTGTTACGTCGAGTTCGTCCTCGCCGCCTGGGCAGCGCGGCGCCTGGCGCGCCCGGTGAAATGGACGGCCGATCGCCGCGAAAGCTTCCTCACCGACTACCAGGCGCGCGACCTCGTCGCGAGCCTCGAGCTGGCGCTCGACGCCGACGGCACGTTCCTGGCCACGCGGGGCCTGAACGTCAGCAACGTCGGCGCCCACACCGTGTCCTTCATCCCGCTCGCCAAGGGCGTGGCGATCTCGACCAGCGTCTACCACGTGCCGGCGGCCTTCATGCGCGGCCGGGCGGTGCTCAGCAACACGGCGCCGACGACGCCGTACCGCGCCGCCGGCCGCCCCGAGATGATCTTCGTCACCGAGCGGCTGATCGACCTGGCCGCCCGGCGCCACGGCTTCGATCGCGTCGCGCTGCGCCGGCGCAACCTCGTGCCTCCGGTCGCGATGCCCTATCGCAACCCGCTCGGGCTGCTCTACGACAGCGGCGACTACGCGGCGGCCCAGGACCGCGTCGTGGCGCTGGCCGACTGGGCCGGCTTCCCCGCGCGCCGCGCCGAGGCGCGCCGCCGCGGGCGCTATCGCGGCATCGGCCTCGCGAACTACCTCGAGCTGAACACCGGCATGCCGCGCGAGCGCACCGAGATCACCGTGCGGCCCGAGGGACGCGTGGACGTGGTGCTCGGCACGCTGTCCTCCGGCCAGGGCCACGAGACGAGCTTCGCCCAGCTCGTGGTCGAGTGGCTGGGCGTGCCGCTCGAGCAGGTGCGCCTGATCACCGGCGACACCGACCTCATGCCGGTCGGCGGCGGCTCGCACTCCGGCCGCTCGATGCGCCTGGGCGCCGTGGTCATGGCCAACGCCGTGACGGCGATCGTCGAGAAGGGCAAGCGACTCGCGGCCTGGCTGCTGGAGGCCGCCGACGCGGACATCGAGCTCGTGCACGGTCGCTTCCGCGTCAAGGGCACCGACCGCTCGGTCGATCTCTTCGAGGTCGCCGCCGCCGCCCTGGGCGCCGAGGCGCCGGCCGCGCTGCGCGGCGCGCTGGCGGCCGTGAGCGACGAGACGATGGCCGTGCCGTCCTATCCCTACGGCTGCGCGGTCTGCGAGGTGGAGGTCGATCCCGAGACCGGCGCGGTCGAGGTCGTGCGCCACACGACGGTGGACGACGTCGGCCGCGCGGTGAATCCGCTGATCCTGCACGGCCAGACGCACGGCGGCATCGCGGCCGGCATCGGCCAGGCGCTGATGGAGCTGTGCGCCTACGCCGCCGCCGGCCAGCTGCAGTCGGCGAGCTTCATGGACTACGCGATCCCGCGCGCCGACGCGCTGCCCTCGTTCACGACCGAGCTGAGCGAGGTGCCCTCGACGTCCAACCCGCTCGGCCTGCGCGGCGGCGGCGAGGGCGGCACGACGCCCGCCCTGGCCGCCGTCGTGAACGCGATCGTGGACGCGCTCGCCGAGCTGGGCGTGGAGCACATCGACATGCCCGCGACACCGGAGCGCGTCTGGACAGCCATTCGCGAGGCAGAGGAACGCCACGGCTCCGCCGGGGCGCTCCGAACGTCGGGGGGCTTGGGGGGCCCGTTCGAGGCCCCCCATCGCATCAAATCTCGAACGTCTTGACGTAGACGCCCGGCGAGCCGGGTGCGTGGCGCATGTGGCCGCGCATCGTCGTGGAGATCGGCACCGCGTCGCGCTGGGCCAGCCACGCCGCGCTCTCCGAGACCTTCGGGTGCTCGAACTCGTAGTACGTCAGATAGGTCGGCGCGCCGACGAGCGCGCGGTAGCGGCGTCCCCGGATGACGCCGGGCACCTTCTCGTAGTTCGGCACGTAGACCGTGTTGTACCAGTCATTCCACTCGCGATCGACCTCGGCCGGCACATCCATGCGCCCGAGCTGCAGCGCCGGCGCCATGCCGGCCGCTGCCGCGGCCGCGCTCAGTGCGCGCGGATGGATCAGCGTGTACACGTTGCGGATGTAGGTGGTGCCGATCGCCTCGGGCCCGGAGCGCTTCGTCCACGGCGTCGGGTTCTGCTGCGCGCGCTTGTAGGCCGCGCTCTCCAGCACCGCCGGGCTCTCCAGCTCGTAGACGGCCAGGTGCTTGGGGCCCCCCTTCACCGCCTCGTAGCGCGCGCCGGACAGGAAGCCCGGGATCGCCAGCCGCTCGGCCAGATGCTCCTCGTTGTACCAGCGGTTGAACTCCGCCTCCTTGTCGGCCGGCACTTCCGTCCACACCATCAGCAGCCCCGTGCCCTTCTTCCTGTCCGCCATGGGCTCCTCCCCGCGCGCGATGTACTATACGCCCGGAGGAGACACGCGATGATCCGACTCTACGATCCGACCGCCGAGCCGCGCGCCGTCGCCGCCGCGCTCGCCGCCCGGGTGCCGAGCCTGGCCGGCAAGCGCATCGGCATCCTCGACAACGGCAAGGCCAACGCCGGCACGCTGATGCTGGCGGTGGCGAAGAGACTTCAAGAAAGCCACGGCGCCGGCGAGATCGTCAAGCGCGAGAAGCCGGTCGCGGGGCCGCCGTCATCCCAGGTGCTCGACGCGCTGGCGGCGTGCGACGTCGCCCTCGTCGGCAGCGCCGATTGAGGGTCGTGCACGTCGTGGAGTATCCACGGCGCCATCCTGCTGGAGCAGCGCGGCGTTCCGACGGCGGTCATGGGCACGTTCGAGTTCGAGCAGCTCGCGCGGCTGGAGGCCAGGAACCGCGGCATCGCCGACCTGCCCCTGGCCCTGGTGCCGCACCCGCTGGGCGGCATCCGTGAGGACGAGGTCGTGCGCAAGGCCGATCTGGCGATCGAGTCGGTGCTGAAGGCGCTGACGCGGGCATGAGCGCGCTCGGCCCGGCCGCGCACGTCTTTCCGTTCGCCGGCGCCTGGGAGGAGATCGACGCGCTCTACCAGGAGCGCGGCTGGACCGACGGGCTGCCGATCGTGCCGCCGACCGAGGCGGCGGTGCAGCAATTCTTGAAAACGACCGATCGCGATCCGCGCGAGGTCGTCGGCGTGCTGCCGCCGCGCCAGGGCGAGGCGACGGTGGAGCGCATCGCGGTCAATGCGGTGATGGCCGGCTGCCGGCCGGAGTACTTCCCGGTGCTCCTGGCCGGCATCGAGGCGCTGGCCGATCCGCTCTTCAACCTCGACTCCGTGCAGGCGACGACGCATCCGGTGGCGCCGCTGCTCGTCGTCAACGGTCCGATCGCCCGCGAGATCGGCCTCAACGCCGGCTACAACGCCTTCGGCCAGGGCGTCCGCGCCAACGTCACGATCGGTCGCGCCGTGCGGCTGGTGCTCATGAACGTCGGCGGCGGGCTGCCCGGCACGGGCGATCGCGCCACCCAGGGCAGCCCCGCCAAGCTCGCCTACTGCGTGGCCGAGAACGAGGCCGAGAGCCCGTGGGAGCCGCTGCACGTCGAGGCGGGCTTCGCGCGCGATGCCAGCGTGGTGACGGCGTTCGGCTGCGAGGGCCCCCACAACATCCAGGACCACTTCAGCAACACCGGCCTCGGCGTGCTGCGCACGGTCGCCGGCGCCATGGGCCAGGCCGGCAGCAACAACCTGCTCGGCTGGGGCTGGCCGCTGCTGTCGCTCGGCCCCGAGCACGCCGCCACGATCGCGCGCGACGGCTACGACAAGAAGCGCGTGAAGGAGTTCCTGTTCGAGCACGCGCGCTTCCCGCTGGCGCGGCTGGGGCGCGAGTACCAGCAGCAGCAGATCGAGCGCCATGGCGCCGCCGATTCGCCGGACACGATGCTGTCCATCGTGCGGCGGCCGGAGGACATCAGCGTGATCGTCGTGGGCGGCGCCGGCAAGCACTCCTGCTGGCAGCCGACCTTCGGCGACGGCACCCACCCCACGCGGCGGGTGATCGCGCGCGGGGCGCGGCGATGAACGCGCGCGGCCTGCTGCCCAAGGCCCGGCGCGAGGAGCTGCCGGGGCCGCTCGCCGGCATGCTCGAGCGCTGGTACCGCAACGCCTACCAGGACGACAACCTGTTCCTCACGATGGCGCGGCGGCCCGAGCTGCTCGAGGCGACGTGGGGCTTCATCCGCTACATCTACGGCGGGCAGTCGTCGATCGAGCCCGAGCTGTTCGAGCTGCTGCGCGTGCGGCTGGCCTGGGTCAACCGCTGCGTGCACTGAAGCCTGGCGCGATCATCCTCGGCCGTGCGCCGGGGCGCGACGGAAGCGCTGGTCGAAAAGCTCCAGGCCTACGAGGCCTCGGACCTGCCCGAGCGCACCAAGGTGGCGCTGCGCCTGGCCGACCGGCTGGCCGGCGAGCGGCCGCGCGTCGACGCCGCGCTGCACGCGCAGCTCAAGCAGCACTTCAGCGACGACCAGATCATCGACCTCGGCATGACGCTGACGTTCGCCAGCGGCTGGCAGCGCTTCATCGAGGCCTTCGGCATCGTGCCCGACCGCTGGCGCGAGGGCGCGCCGGCGCCGTTCGGCCCGCTGCGCGAGTGAGCGTGTCCGACCCGCGGCGGCTGGACGACATGTTCCAGCGCGTCATGCGGGCCCTGGTCGAGACCGGCCGGGCGCCACACTACGCCGAGCTGTCGACGGCGATGCGGCTGACGGTGCCCGAGGCGCGGCAGACGCTGCTCGACCTGCTGCAGGCCTATCCGATCGGCTGGTTGCACCCGGACACCGACTACATCGCCTCGTTCCCGCCGCTGAACAACCTGCCGACGCAGTACCGGGTCAGCGTGGACGGCGAGCAGAAGTGGTTCGCGCAGTGCGGCTTCGAGGCCACGTCGGTGACGTGGCTGTTCCCCGGCCGCACCGTGCGCGTGCAGGCGCCGTGCCTGGACTGCGGCGAGCCGGTGGCCATCGAGATGCGCGATGGCCGGCTGCTCGGCGCCGAGCCGTCGTCGCTCGTCGGTCATCTCAACTGGGGCTTCGGGCCCTCACGCGGCAAGCCGCCGTTCCTCTGAACGGGCATGAACCTCTTCCGGTCGGAAGAGCACGCGCGCCGCTGGGACAGGTTCAACCCGGCCTCGGAGGCCGGGCTGGGCTTCATCAGGCTGGACGACCTGGTCGCCTTCTTCGGCACGGAGTCGCGGCAGCACATGCTCGACTCCGACTACCTCTCCACGTGGTACCCGCGCCGCGCCGCCGAGCGCCGCGCCATCCTGGAGCGCGCCGGCAAGACCACGCCGTTCTGGCTGGGGACGCCCGGCACCCCGTGAGCCTCGGGTTTCCGGCCTGAGAGGGCGCCTCCCGGGGGGCTCGCAGCCCCCTCTTGGAATTCCGATTCTCTTGTGCAATCCTCTCAGCCCTGTAGGCAGAAAGACCGAGGTTGCAGGGAGGCACAGCATGAAGCCCAAGTTCAGTTGCGCGCTCCTCACCGTGGTCGCCCTGTCGCTTTCGCTCGCATCGGCGCTGGTCATGGCGGCTGACCATCGCGACGCGCCGACGATCGACGATTACAGCGCGATCGATATCAACGACGTGTTCATGTTCCGCGACCCGTCGAGTTGCGCGCCAGGCCCGGGGTGCAATCTCGTCGTCGCGCTGAGCACGCAGGCGGTCGCCGACCCGCTGTTCGGGTCGTCCTATCACTTCCAGGAAAACGCGCTCTACCGGTTGAATTTTACGACCCGGCCGGATGCGCGCCCGACCGCGCACATCGATTTCGTGTTTGGCCCGTTCGGCAACGGCCCGGATTGCCCGGCGCCGCAACCTGCCTGCCAGGTCTACCTGGCGTCGTTCCCGAACGGTGTCAAGGTGATGGGCAAGGCCACTCAGGGTACCTCCGCCCCCGTGCCCAATTCCGCAATCATCACGACGGCCGGAGCCATCACGGTGTTTGCCGGACCGCGTGAGGATCCGTTCTTCTTCGATCTGGTCGGATTCAACCGCGCGGTGGCCACCGGCAACCCGGCCCTGTTCACTGGGATCGATGCGTTCCGGGGTAAGAACATCAACGCCATCGTGGTCGAGTTCCCCAGCACCATGGTCTTCCCTGTCGACCGTTGCTTCTCGAACACCCCGGGGCTACCGCTGACGTCCTGCGGGGTGTGGGCCGCGACGTATCTCGGCGATTTCCGCTTCGATGATCCGGAGCGGTTCGAGCGGCACCCCGAGCACTTGCGTCAGGTCGACCGGATGGGGAACCCGGCGGTCAACACGGCGCTGATCCCGGCCGCCTTGAAGGACGCCTTCAATTTCGCCGAACCGAAAGACGACGCGAAGAAGTTCGGCGGCGTCATCGCCAATCAGATCCTCACTCTGGACAAGAGGTTCGGTACGTGTCCGCAGACTGAAACCAACGTCCTCAACTGCAACCCCAATGTGCCGCTGCTCGCGGCGCTGGCGATACCGGACGTGCTGAGGTTCGCCGCCAACGTGCCGGATGGGTATCCGAACGGCCGTCAGCTCGCGGATCGCACGACCGATCTGCTGATCAGCCTGATCGTTCAGGTCCCGAACTTTACGGACGGGACGCAACCCAAGCAGTCTTGCCCTGCGTTCCCATTCCTCGCTCCGCCGCTTCAGCTGAACGGGCCGACCATCCCGCCGGTGCAGCCGACCCCACCGCCCTGCTTGTAAGGCATTGCAGCGGGCGGCGGCACTTCGCCGCCGCCCGTTCTCTCACGCCGGCCAGCATGCGATATCTCGCGAGTCCTCGTCGGCAGGCTCCCGCTGCGGCAGTGATGCTTGCCTGGCTGCTGATCGGCGCCGCTCTCCTCCTGGCGGGCGGCGCCGTGTCGGCCGAGGAGCGCTCCACCGATCAGACCATCCGGCTCTACCAGTCGAAGCTCGCCGCCGATCCCAACGATCCGCTGCTGTCCGGCCGGCTCGCCGCCGCCTACATCGGCAAGGCGCGCGAGACCGGCGACCTCACCTACTACGGCCTGGCCGAGCAGGCGGCGCGGCGCTCGCTGAAGCTCGTCGAGCGCGGACCGGTGGCCGCCAGGGCCACCACGCTGCTGGCCACCGTGCACTTCGCGCGGCACGAGTTCGGCGAGGCGCTGCGCGGCGCGCAGGCGGCGATCGAGCTGAACCCGGGCGATCCGATCCCGAATGCGGTCGCCGGCGACGCGCTGCTCGAGATGGGGAA
>DASSLH010000507.1:0-2024 GCA_035689625.1 Candidatus Methylomirabilota bacterium
GTGCGGATCGCCGAGGGGCGGCTGGACGAGGCGGCGGCGGCCGAGCAGGCGGCGCTAGCCGCGGATCCCCGGCAGGCGCGCGCGCACTGGGCGCTGGCCGAGCTCGCCCACCGTCGCGGGGACCCGGCGGCCGAGCGCCGCGAGCGGCAGGAGTTCGCCCGCCTGGCGCCGCGCTCCTACGACGCCTGGCGCGTGCGCGAAGCGCTCGCCGCCGCGCGCGGCGACTAGCGCGTCTCGTCGCCGGAGGCGACGACGGCGGCCGTCGTGCCGCTGGTCCGGTGGGGGCTGCGGTGGAGCAGCGCGAGCAGCTGCTCGGCGTGGACGGGCTTCACGAGGTGCACGTCGAAGCCCGCCTCCCGCGAGGCTGCCCGGTCGGCGGCCTGCCCGTAGCCGGTGAGCGCGATGAGGTAGACGCTCGCGAACGTCGACGAGCGGCGGATGAGCCGCGCGATCTCGAAGCCGTCCATCTCCGGCAGGCCGACGTCCAGGATGACGACGTCCGGCCGGATGCGCTCCATCAGCGCCAGGCCCGCGGCGCCGGTGTCGGCGCCGTGGCACTCGAAGCCGGCCGTGCGCAGGATCTCGCACAGCATCTCCCGGCTGTCGCCGTTGTCCTCGACGACCACGATCGTTGCCGCGCCGGCCGGCAGCGGCATCGGCTCGCCGACCGCCGGCGGCGTGGTCGCGATGACCGCGGCCAGCGGTAGCCGCACGACGAACTCGCTGCCGCGGCCCTCGCCGTCGCTGTGCGCGCTCACCCGGCCGCCGTGCATCGTCACCAGCGAGCGGACCAGCGTGAGCCCGAGGCCGAGGCCGCCGCCCGCCCGGTCGAGCGTGCGCGAGGACTGCACGAACAGCTCGAAGATCGAGTCCAGCATGTTGGAGGGGATGCCGACGCCGTCGTCGCGCACGCGAATCACCGCCTCGCTGCCCTCGCGGTCCACCTCGAGCGCAACGTGGCCGTCGCGGGGCGTGTACTTCACCGCGTTGCTGAGCAGGTTCACCTGGATCTGCTGCAGGCGCGCCGGGTCGCCGTCGACCGGCAGCGGCCGGTCGTCGATGCGCGTCGTGAAGTGGATGCCGTGCGCGTCCATCTGGCTGCGCATCGCGTCGGCCGCGTCGGCGGCCACGGCGGCGAGGTCCACCACGCCGCGGCGCAGGTCGATCTTGTTCTGAGTGACGCGGCTGGCCTCCAGCAGGTCGTCGAGCAGCCGCGCCATCTGCTGCGACTGGCGGTCGAGGATCTCCAGCAGGTGGCCGCGATCCAGCCGGTCGGTCCCGCCCGTCTTCAGCATGGCGGTGGCGGTCACCATGGCGCCGAGCGGATTGCGCAGCTCGTGGGAGAGCATGGCGAGGAACTGGTCGCGCCGCCGCACCGCCTCCTGGGTCTTCTCCTCGGCGAGCTTCTGGGCGGTGACGTCGCGGAGGATCACGATGACGCCGACAATGCGGTCCTGGCGGTCGCGCAGCGGCAGCCGCGTCACGAGGTCCCAGCCCTGGCCGCCGCCCAGCCGCCGCTCGCGCCGGTCGTGCTGCGGCTCGCCGCTGCGCATGACCGCCTCGTCCTCGCGGTGCAGCGCGAGCGCGAGCTCCTGGTCGGGCAGGTCGAAGGCGGTCTTGCCGACGGCCTCGGCGGGGTCGGCCAGGCCCAGGCGGGCGGCCATGGCGGGATTCGCGCGGATGAAGCGGCCCCGGGCGTCTTTGAAGTAGATCGCGTCCCGGGCGCTCAGCAGCAGGCTGTTGAGCAGGTAGCGCTCGTGGAAGAGCGCGTCCTCGGCGGCCCGCAGGCCGCTGACGTCGATGAGCGTGAGGACGACGCCCTCCACCGTGCCGCGCACGCGATAGGGCAGCACACGCAGGAAGAGCGCCTTGCCGCGCACGTCGCGCAGCTCGCGCTCCACCGGCTGGCCCGTGCGCAGCACGCGGCCGAGGTCGTCGACCAGCTCGGGATGGTCGAGCGAGTGGGCGAAGGCGTCGATCGGGCGGCCGATGTCGTGGGCCACCAGGTTGAAGATCTCCGCCAC
>DASSLH010000508.1:0-3044 GCA_035689625.1 Candidatus Methylomirabilota bacterium
AGGTCGCAGGCCCAGCCCGTGAGCAGCGCCAGGTTCATGGCGAGGTAGTAGCCGAAGCGGTTCTGGCCCAGCGTGGCCAGGAACATCAGCGCGCTCCACGTCACCACCAGCACGAGCGGCGGCAGGGCCGTGCGGGCCGCGCGCCAGGCCAGCCACGCCAGCGCGCCGAGCGCGATGAAGAACGAGGGGCCGAACACCGCGAACGGCACCACGACCGACACCGCGCCCGTCATCATCAGCAGCGGCCGCACCTCGCTCACCGTGAAGCCCGTCGAGGCGCTGCTGGGCCGGAAGCGCTGCAGGTCGGTCATGATCCGCGCCGTGAGCTCGGGCGCGCCGATCCGGAACAGCACCACGCCGGCGACGACGGCGACCGCGAGCCCGGCGGCCAGCGCGCCGGGTGGGGCGCCCACCGCGCGCAGCCCGCGGCGGCCGAGCGCCAGCGCGCCGATCACGCCCAGCGCGGCGACGACGGCCGTCATCTGGATCTCGAACCGCCACTGGCTGCGGTCCTGCAGCGTGGCCAACGTGACGAGCGCCACCGCCAGCGCCGGCAGCAGCACGACGGCCGCGCGATCCTCGGGCTCGCGGCGCGCGTCGTCGAGCATGTACTGCACCACACCCCACGCGCACAGCACGAACACGAGCAGCGCGCCGCCGCTCCACGCCAGCAGGTAGGAGCTCAGCGCCACGCCCGTGAGCACGCCGCGCAGCAGCCGCTCGCGCGCCGTCCCGGCCTGCAGCGCGCTGACCGCCGCCAGGATCGTCAGCGAGGTCAGCAGCGCCTCCGCGACGTGGTGGTCGGTGAAGCCCAGCACCGAGCGGGCCAGGAACTGCCCGGGCTCGATGGCCAGCAGCCCGGCGGCCAGCAGCCCCGCCCGCCGGCCGAAGAGCCGCTGGCCGATGAGATAGACCGGCAGCGTCGTGAGCGCGCCGAGGATCGGCGGGGCGATCGCGCCGACGACCTCCACCGTGCGCGGCGAGGGCGCGCCGAGGCCGATCAGCCAGGCGACGCCACCGACGAAGAGGTCGAAGAGCAGCGGCACCGCCACCACCGGCGCGTCCGTCGCCAGGTAGGGATCGATGAGCGCGCGGTGCGGGTAGTTGTGGCTGAGATTGTCGATGAGGCGCATGTGGTACCAGGCGTCGCTGTCCTGGTAGTTCACCTGGCCGCCGCTGAAGACGGCCCGCCAGAGGAACACCGTGCGGGCGAGGAACGCCACCAGGACAATCAGCAGGAGCAACCCGCGATGGCCGTGCGCGGCCAGCCGTTCACGCATGAGCGAGCAGCACCTCCCGCGCCTCCATCTCCCAGCCCTCCCGCCACGTCGTGCCGCGCGTCTTGTCCACGTTGGCGCGCAGGCGATCCAGCCACGGCGTGGCGTCGGGGAACCGCGCCAGCAGCTCCACCCACTGGCGCGCCAGCGTGGCGGCGTCGGCGAAGCGCAGGCCGGTGTCGTCATGACGCAGCATCTCGTCCAGGCACGGCGCGTAGTCGAGCGCGCACACGGGCAGCCCGGCGCCCAGCATGTCGGCGATCTTCATCGGCAGGTCGAGTCCCGACGCCGAGCGATGCAGGCACAGGCCCAGATCGGCGGCGGCCAGCACGCGCGGGTAATCGTCGGGCTCGAGCCAGAGCGTGCGGACATGGAAGCGGCGCGCCGGCAGCGCCGCCGCCGCCCGCTCGAACCCCGCCCGGCGCGCGCCGCGGCCGGTGAGCAGCACGAGCACGTCGGGGAACGGCCGCTCGGCCACCAGGGCCTCGGCGCGGCGCACGGCGTCCAGCAGCAGCTCGAAGTCCTCGTCGCGCGTCCACGACGTCGGGCTGACGACCATCGCCGGCTGCCGGCCGGCCAGGCCCAGCGTGTCGGCCAGCCGCCGGCGCCCGTCGGTGCGCGCCTCGCCGGCCAGCGGCGCGAAGCGCTCGGCGGGGCGGTCGCGCAGGACGCGGACCGGCGCCAGCCCCCAGCGTTCGCTCAGCTCGGTCCGCAGCGCGTCGGATACCGCCAGGTGGGCGTCGGCGCGGCGGCCGAGCGCCCGCTCGTACCAGCGGGCGAGCGCCACGACCGGGTTGCGGCGGCCGATGCCGAGCGCTAGCACCGCCCACGCCAGGTTGTGCCAGTCGATGACGAGGCGGGCGCCCCGCAGCCGCGCCGCTGCAAGTGTTACAAGCAGCGTCGGCACCGCCGGCGGATTCTGGACGAGGATCACGTCAGGCTTGCGAAGGACGACCAGGAACACCCAGACTAGGCGGAGCGCTTGGACCACGGCCCGCCCGGCCGCCAGGGGCAGCAGGAGCGCGCGGGGTAGCGAGCGCTCGCGCGCCGGAGGCAGCAGGTGACAGGTGATGCGGGGATGGGTGCGCAGCTCGGCGGGCAGGGCGCTGCCCGCGCAGGCGACGATGTCGACGTCGACCTGGTGAGCCGCCAGCGCTGCCGCGTGGTACTGCATCCGGGGACTGCGCCCCAGGTCTCCGAGGACTACCGTGGTGACTCGCATGCGTTCGCGGGGCCACGAGGAGCCTAGCATACCGGCCCGGCAGTTCCCCACCACCGCCTTGCCGCGCCGGGTGCTGATCGTCGTCGGGCCCACCGCCGGGCACGTCTATCCCGCGCTCGCCATCGCCGAGGCGTGGCGCGCCGCCGTCGGCCACGGCCTCGACGTGCACTTCGCCGGCGCGCCCGACGGCCCCGCCGAGCGCCTGCTGGCCGCGCGCGGCCTGAGGCTGGACGTCGTCAGCGGCTCCCAGCTGGTGAACGTCGGCCTCGGCGGCAAGCTGGCCGCCGTGCCGCGCGTGTTGACCGGCATGGCGCAGGCCAGCCGGCTGCTGCGCGCGTACGGCACGCGCCTGGTCATCGGCCTCGGCGGCTACGCCTCGGGCGGCGTGCTGCTGGCCGCCCGCGCCCGCGGCGCCCGCGTGGCGATCCACGAGGCCAACGTGATGCCCGGTCTCGCCAACCGCCTGCTCGCGCCGTTCGTGCATCGCGTCTACCTCGGCTTCGCGGCCGGCGCGCGCGCGTTCCCGGCGAGCCGGCGGCTGGTGA
>DASSLH010000509.1:0-2565 GCA_035689625.1 Candidatus Methylomirabilota bacterium
CCGCGCAATCCTATGGGCTGTGGGGAGGCAGGGAGGAGCGCGCGCCGTCAGGCGCGCGCGACGACCGCCGGAGGGGGAGCGAAGCTCCCCTCCGGGTCAATCCCAAAGATACGCGCGCGGATTCACCGCCTGGCCCTTGACGAGGATCTCGTAGTGCAGGTGCGGGCCGGACGAGCGGCCGGTGTTGCCCGTCCAGCCGATGAGGGCGCCGCGCTCGACGCGCTGGCCGGTCTGCACGTTGAGCTTGGACATGTGGCCGTAGAGCGAGCGGATGTCCTGGCCGTGATCCAGGATCGCCATCGTCCCGTACTCCTGCCCGACGCCGGCGAAGGCCACGGTGCCGGCGGCCGGCGCGTACACCGGCGTGCCGCGCTCGGCCCGGATGTCGAGGCCGGCGTGGAACTCCATGCCCGACGCCCACGGCGATTGCCGCAGGCCGAACTCCGAGTTCACCGCGCCGCGCACCGGCCACCGTGACGGCAGCGCGGCCACCGCCTTGCCCGCGCGCGACATCAGCCGATCGAGCGCCGTGAGGCGCTGCGTCTGCTCCTTCACCGCGTCAGCCAGGCGGTTCAGCTCGTCGGCCGGCGACAGCCGCCCCGGCGCCACGTCGGTGGCCGGCGTGCCGCCGCCGATGCCCCTGTCGCGGCCGCCCGGCGCCAGCTCGGGCCCGAACGGCTCCCAGATGCGCGCGTGCAGCTCGCGCCAGCCGGCCATCTCCTTGCGCAGCGCGGCCACGCGCGTGTTGAAGGCGTCGATGGTCGCGCGCTGCTCGGCGAGCTGCTGATGGAAGCTCGAGGCCTCGCGGCTGAGCTGCTTCATGTGCAGCCAGTCGCCGGTCAGCGCGCCGGTGATCGACACGACGACGGCGAGGGCGACGCCGGCCCCGACGACCGCGGGACGGGTGAAGTTGAACCGCAGAACCCGTTCGCCGTCCCCGCGCACGATGAGCAGGCTGAACTGGCGCCGGCGGTTCAAACGGTTGCGTTTCCTCCTCGGATTCGCCCCGGCGAGCCCGCCGGACCTGAAGCGTGCCAGCGCTCCAAGTTGCCGGGATTCAAGCATCGGCGCGCAAGGGCTGTCAACCGCGGAATCGTGACCGCCGGCCACGCCAGGCATGCCGCGCGTGGTGGCAAACGACGTGCCGGAGTCGAGGCACGGACTATCAAGCACTTACCCATCCGGCCCTGCGCCAGCACGGCACGCGGCACGCCCTGACCGTCAGTCGCGTGACAACGCCGCGGGCGCCGCGCTATGATCGCGCGACAGTCAACGACGCACGGCGTCGTGCCAGGGGAGCCCGATGGACGAGTTCTACCGGATCAAGCGCCTGCCCCCGTACGTCTTCGCCATCGTCAACGACCTGAAGAGCAAGGCGCGCGCCCGCGGCGAGGACATCATCGACCTCGGCATGGGCAACCCCGACATGCCGACGCCCCGGCACATCGTCGCCAAGCTGGTCGAGGCCGCCCAGAACCCGAAGAACCACCGCTACTCCGCCTCGCGCGGCATCACGCGGCTGCGGGTGGCGATGGCCAAGTGGTACCGCGACCGGTATGGCGTGGACCTCGATCCCAACGCCGAGGTGATCGCGACGATCGGCGCCAAGGAGGGCATGGCCCACCTGGCGCTGGCCGTGCTGCAGCCGGGTGACGGCGCGCTGGTGCCGAACCCGACCTACCCGATCCACTCCTACTCGGTCGTCATCGCCGACGGCGACCTGCGCTCGGTGCCGCTCACGCCGGACGGCGACTTCTTCGCGCGACTTCAAGAAACGGCGCGGCTGGCCTGGCCCAAGGCCAAGCTGCTGATCCTCTCCTTCCCGCACAACCCGACCACGATGTGCGTGGACCGCGACTTCTTCGTCAAGGTCGTGGACTTCGCGCGCGAGCACCGGCTGATGGTCGTGCACGATTTCGCGTACGCCGACTTCACGTTCGACGGCTACCGGCCGCCCTCGTTCCTGGAGGTGCCGGGCGCCAAGGAGGTCGGCGTCGAGATCTTCTCCACGTCCAAGTCGTACAACATGGCCGGCTGGCGGCTGGGCTTCGTGTGCGGCAACGCCACCATGGTGAACGCGCTGGCCCGCATCAAGTCCTACCTCGACTACGGCGCGTTCCAGCCGATCCAGATCGCCGGCATCGTGGCGCTGGAAGGCGACCAGAAGTGCGTGAACGAGATCGTCGAGGTCCACCGCAAGCGGCGCGACGTGCTGGTGGACGGCCTCAACAAGCTCGGCTGGAGCGTCCCCAAGCCCAAGGGGACGATGTTCGTGTGGGCGCCGATCCCCGAGGCGTTCCGCCAGCTCGGCTCGCTGGAGTTCTCCAAGCTGCTCATCCAGGAGGCCAAGGTCGCCGTGTCGCCCGGCATCGGCTTCGGCGAGTACGGCGAGGGCTACGTGCGCTTCGCGCTCGTCGAGAACGAGCAGCGCATCCGCCAGGCGTTGCGCGGGCTCAAGCAGCTCGGCAAGTGAAGGACGTCCGCATCGGGCTGCTGGGCCTCGGCACCGTCGGCGCCGGGGTCGTGAAAATCCTGCTCTCGCGCCGCGACACGCTGGAGGAGCGC
>DASSLH010000510.1:0-3354 GCA_035689625.1 Candidatus Methylomirabilota bacterium
GGCCAGCTTCCGCTTCTGCGGCCACTGCGGCGCCAGCCTGGTCGCCGGCGCGACGCCGGCGCCGGCGGTGCCCGCGGCGGCGCCCGCGCGGCCGGCCGCCGTGCCCGCGCTGGGCTACACGCCCAAGCACCTCGCCGAGAAGATCCTCAAGTCACGCTCGGCGCTGGAGGGCGAGCGCCGCCAGGTCACCGTGCTCTTCGGCGACATCGCCGGCTTCACGACGATGGCCGAGCGGCTCGATCCCGAGGAGGTGCACCGGCTCATCAACCGCTGCTTCGAGCTGATCACGGCCGAGGTCCACCGCTTCGAGGGCACGATCAACCAGTACACGGGCGACGGGATCATGGCGCTGTTCGGCGCGCCGATCGCCCACGAGGACAGCGCGCGGCGCGCCGTGCACGCCGCGCTCGGCATCCAGCGCGCGCTGCGCGAGGTGGCCGCCCAGCTGCAGGCCGAGCGGGGGCTGACGCTGCGCATGCGCATCGGCCTCAACACGGGGCCCGTGGTCGTCGGCCGCATCGGCGACGACCTGCGCATGGACTACACCGCCGTCGGCGACACCACGAACCTCGCCGCGCGCATGCAGCAGATCGCGCGGCCGGGCAGCGTGCTGGCCAGCGACGCGACCCACCAGAGCATCGCCGGCTACTTCGAGACGCTCGAGCTGGGCGAGGTGGAGGTGAAGGGGCACGCGCCGGTGCGCGCCTGGGAGATCCTGCGGCCGCGCGGGCTGCGCTCGCGGCTGGACGTCGCCGCCGAGCGCGGCCTCACGCCGCTGGTCGGCCGCGACCGCGAGGTGGCCACGCTGCTCGAGCGCTTCCGCGACGTCAAGGCCGGCCACGGCCAGGCCGTGTTCCTCGTCGGCGACGCGGGCATCGGCAAGTCGCGCCTGCTGCTCGAGTTCCGCCGGCGGCTGGCCGAGGCCGGCGAGCCGGCGACCTGGCTGGAGGGGCAGTGCGTGTCGTTCGGCCAGACCATCCCGTTCCTGCCGGTCGTCGAGCAGCTGCGGCGCAACTTCGGCATCGAGGAGCTGGACGGCGAGCCGGAGATCATCGCCAAGGTCGAGCACGGCATGCGGCGCATGGGCCAGCTCGACGCCCACATCCCGTACATCCGGTTCCTGCTCTCCGTGGACCCCGGCGATCCGGCCGTGGCCGCCATGGAAGCGCAGGCGCGCCGGCGCAAGGTGTTCGAGGCCATGCGCGCGCTGTCCGTGCGCGGCGCCACCCTCAAGCCGCTGATCCTGGTCGTCGAGGACCTGCACTGGCTGGACGGCAGCAGCGAGGAGTACCTGGCCACGCTCATGGACTCGGTGGCCGGCGCGCCGATCATGCTGCTGCTCACCTACCGGGTCGGCTACGTGCCCCCGTTCGGCGGCCGCAGCTTCTACACGACGCTGAATCTGCAGAATCTCACCGCCGAGCAGACGCTGGCGATGGCGCGTCGCATCCTGGGCACCGAGAACTTCCCCGAGGCGGTGAAGAGCGCGCTGATGGCCAAGGCCGAGGGCGTGCCGCTGTTCGTCGAGGAGATCAGCAAGACGCTGCTCGACCTCGGCGTGCTGCGGCGCGGCGAGGGCGGCATCGCGCTGGCCAGGGGCCTGGAGGGCATCAGCGTCCCCGACACGATGCAGGGCATCATCATGGCGCGCCTGGACCGGCTGGGCGACGACGGCAAGCGCGCGGTGCAGCTGGCCTCGGTCATCGGCCGCCGCTTCCTCGTGCGGCTGCTCGACCGCATCGGCGGCATGCGCGAGCGGCTGGACGGGCTCTTGTCCGAGCTGAAGTCGCTGGAGATCATCTACGAGCAGGGACTGCTGCCCGAGCCCGCCTACATCTTCAAGCACGCGGTCATCCAGGACGTCGCCTACAACAGCCTGCTCAAGGAGCGCCGGCGCGAGCTGCACCGCGGCGTCGGCGACGCCATCGAGGAGCTGTACGCCGACCGGCTGTCCGAGCACTACGAGGAGCTGGCCCACCACTACGTCAACGGCGAGGAGTGGGTCAAGGCCTTTGAGTACCTCGTGAAGTCCGGCGGCCGCGCCAAGGACGCGTTCGCCAACGAGCTCGCCCTCGACTTCTACGCGCGGGCGCTGGAGGTCGCGGCGCGCGTGAGCCCGCCGCTGCCGGCCGCCCGCGTCCTCGACGTCTATCAGCGGCGCAGCCGCGTGTGGCTGCTGCTCACGCGCTACGACGACGCCATCGCGGAGTCGCGCACGATGCTCGAGGTCGCCCGCGCCGCCGGCGATCGCCACGGCGAGGGCGAGGCGCTGGTGGACCTGGCGCTCGGGCACTACATGACGTTCGCCACCGAGAATATCCCGGTCACGCGCGAGCTGGCCGGGCAGGCGCTGGCCATCGCCGAGGAGACCGGCGATCAACCCGTGCTGGCGCGGGCGAAGACGTACCTGGCGTTCCTCGACCAGACCGAGGGCAACCTCGTGAACGCCGATCGCTACCTGCAGGAGTCGCTGGCCATCAGCCAGGCCGAGGGGCTGAAGGAGGCGACCGTGCAGAACCTCACCTGGCTCGGCGCCCACGCCGAGTGGCGCGGCGAGTTCGCCCGCGCCGTCGACCTCACCGACCAGGGCCGGGCCGTGGCCGTCGAAATCCACGACGGCTTCTTCGAGCTGATGGCGATCGCGTTCGGGTGCCTGGCCGAGGCGGGGCGAGGCCGCTACGCCGACGCGATCGCGCTGATCGATGACGGCCTCGTCAAGGCCCGCGAGCGCAACAACCTGTTCTTCCATGGCCGGCTGGGCAACAGCCTGGGCTGGATCCACGAGGAGCTGGGCGACTTCCGGCGGGCCTTCGAACACAACCGCGAGAGCGCCGAGCTGGGGCAGCGCATCAAGAACTCCAACGTCGAGGTCAGCGCGACGATCAACCTCGGCCTCGACTACCTCCACCTCGGCCAGCCGGCCCGCGCGCTCGAGCTGCTCGGCGAGACGCAGACGCGGGTGGACAAGCTCGCCTTCGGCGCCCACCGCTGGCGCTGGTCCATCCACACCGCGGTCTATCTCGCCGAGGCGCTGCGGGCCCGCGGGGAGCACGACCGCGCGCTGGTGCAGATCGAGCCGGCCCTGCTGCAGGCCGAGCGCACGGGCTCGCTGAAGTACGTGGGCCTCTGCCACCTCGTGCGCGGCGAGCTGGCGCTGCAGGCCGGGCAGTGGGGCGAGGCCGAGCGCGACCTGCGCGAGGCGCTCGCCGTCGGCCGGCGCATCGGCTATCCCAAGCTGACCTGGCAGGCGGCGGACGCGCTGGCGCGCGCGCTCGACGGCGGCGGGCGCGGGCAGGAGGCGGTCGAGCCGGCGCGGCTGGCGATCGCGACCATCGAGGCGACGGCGGCGGGCGC
>DASSLH010000511.1:0-2013 GCA_035689625.1 Candidatus Methylomirabilota bacterium
GGCCGAGCGCCAGCGCGTGATGGAGAACTACCAGCGCTGGCAGCGCATGACACCGGAGCAGCGCGCCCAGGTCCGCGAGCGGCTGCGCCGGCTGACGCCCGAGGAGCGCCAGCGCCTGCGCCGCGAGCACCAGCCGCCGCCGCACCGGGGCGAGGAGCCGCCGCGGTGACGCGTGTGCTGCTGACCGCGCTGCTCGTCGGCGCCCTGCTCGTCCCCGCCTCGCGCGCGGACGACGCCACCGACGGGCGCGTCCTGCACGTGCTCGAGCGGTTCACCTACGGGCCGCGGCCGGACGACGTCGAGCGCGTGACGGCGCTGGGCCTGCCGGCCTGGCTCGAGCGCCAGCTCGACCCCGCCCGCATCGACGACACCGCCACCGAGCGCGCGCTGGCGGCGCTGCCGACGCTGACGATGTCGATCGCCGACCTCCACCGCGAGTACCCGCGCCCCAACGCGCCGGCGCCGCAGAACTTCGCCCCGGGCGGCGGCATGGGGATGAAGCGCCCGGCGCGGATCGTGGGCGAGCTGCAGGCCGCGCGGATGCTGCGGGCCGTGTCGAGCGAGCGGCAGCTGCAGGAGGTGATGGTCGACTTCTGGTTCAACCACTTCAACGTCTTCGCCGGCAAGGGCGAGCTGCGCTGGTACCTGACCGCCTACGAGCGCGACGTCATCCGGCCCCACGCGCTCGGCCGCTTCCCCGACCTGCTGCGCGCGACCGCGCAGCACCCGGCCATGCTCTTCTACCTCGACAACTGGCTGAGCGTCCGGCCGGGCTTCACCGTGCCCGCCGGGCCCAACGCCGGCCGCCGCAGCGGCCTGAACGAGAACTACGCGCGGGAGCTGATGGAGCTGCACACCCTGGGCGTGGACGGCGGCTACACGCAGCGCGACGTCACCGAGGTGGCCCGCGCGTTCACCGGCTGGACCATCGAGCGGCCGCGGCTGGACGCGCGCTTCGTCTTCCGGCCGGCGATGCACGACCGCGGCGGCAAGGTCGTGCTCGGCCACGTGCTCCGCCGCGGCGGCGAGCGCGACGGCGAGGACGTGCTCGACCTGCTGGCGCGCCAGCCGGCCACCGCCCGCTTCGTGGCGAGCAAGCTCGTGCGGCGCTTCGTCGCCGACGATCCGCCGCCAGCGCTCGTCGAGCGCGTGGCCGGCGTCTACGCCGCCACCGGCGGCGACATCCGGGCCATGCTGCGCGCGATCGCCGCCGCGCCGGAGTTCGAGGCGGCCCCGGGCGCCAAGATCCGCAAGCCGTCCGAGCTGGTGGCGGCGGCGGCGCGCGCCGTCGGCGCCGGCGTCGACGCGCGGGGCGCCTTCGCGCTGGCGCGCGCCGCGGCCGAGATCGGCGAGCCGCTCTACCTGGCCCAGCCGCCCACCGGCCATCCCGATCGCGCCGAGGCGTGGGTGAGCCCCGGCGCGCTGCTCGCACGCATGAACTTCGCGCTCGCGCTGGTGGAGGGCCGCCTGCCCGGCGTGCGCGTGGACGCCGCCGCGCTGATCGGCGACGCCGACCGGCGCCGGCCCGACGCCGTGCTCGATCGGCTGCTCGGCGTGCTGCTGCACGGGCGCGCCACTGCCTCCACCCGCGACGTGCTGAGCGCGCAGCTGACCGCGCCGGAGATCACCCGCACGACCCCCGACGACCGCGTCCCCGCCGACACCGACGTCGCCAAGCTCGCCGCGCTGGTGCTGGGCTCGCCGGAGTTCCAGCGGCGGTAGGAGGAGGACCCATGAGCGTGCTGCTGACGCGACGCGCGCTGCTCACGGGCGGCGCCTGCGCCCTGGCCGCGGTGGCCGCGCCGCCGCGCTTCCTGGCCCGCGCGGCGGCCGCCGCCGAGGCGCGCGGCAAGGTGCTGATCGCGGTATTCCAGCGCGGCGCCGTGGACGGGCTCAGCATGATCGCGCCGCACGGCGACCCCGGCTACTATGACTCGCGCGGCAGCATCGCCCTGGCGCGGCCGCGGGCCGGCGACGCGACGACGGCGCGCGACCTCGACGGCTTCTTCGCGC
>DASSLH010000512.1:0-18324 GCA_035689625.1 Candidatus Methylomirabilota bacterium
CCTTCCACGCCCGCGGCTGGCACGCCACCGCGGCGTGCGGCGTCTTCGCCGCCGCGCTCGTGGCCGGCAAGCTCGAGGGCCTCGACGCCGGGCGTCTCACCGCTGCCCTCGGCATTGCCGGCAGCTTCGCTTCCGGCGTGCTCGAGTACCTGGAGGACGGCTCGTGGGTCAAGCGCGTGCACGCCGGCTGGGCGGGGCACGGCGGCGCCGTCGCCAGCGCCCTGGCGCGCGGCGGCTTCAGCGGGCCGGCGACGATCCTCGAGGGGCGTTTCGGGTTCTATCGCACGCTGCTCGGCGTCGAGCCCGACCCGGCGCCGTTCGCCACGCTGGGCCGGGCCTGGGAGACGCCGGCGATCGGCTTCAAGCCCTATCCGTGCTGCCACTACAACCATGCCTATCTCGACTGCGCGCTCGATCTGTTGCGCGAGCACCGCTTTGCGCCCCAGACCGTCGAGGCGATCGAGTGCCGCGTGCCGGCGGGGCAGATGCCGATCGTGTGCGAGCCGCGCGCCGGCAAGCTGCGCCCGCGCACCGCCTACGAGGCGCAGTTCAGCCTGCCCTACTCGATCGCCTCGGCGCTGCTCGACGGCCGCGTGACGCTGGACACCTACGCGCCGTCGCGCCTGGACGACGCCCGCCGCCTGGCGCTGGCCGAGCGCGTGACCTGCGTCGTCGATCCGGAGTCGACCTTCCCGCGCGGCTTCCCCGGCTGGGTGCGCGTGCGGCTGGCCGACGGGCGCACGCTGCAGGCGCGGGCGCCGGACGGGCGCGGCAGTCTGGCACGGCCGCTACCGGAGGGCGCGATCGTCGAGAAATTTCGTGACAATGCGGCGCGCGCGCTGCCGGCGGCGCGCGTGACCGAGCTCGAGCGCGCCGTGCTCGGGCTCGACGCGGTCGGCGACGTGCGCGAGGTGACCGCGCTCTGCAGGTGATGCCGCCTGTGCAGGTGATACAATGGGCTCATGACACCCCTGAGAGCGTTCCTCGTCGCCGCAGCGGGGCTGCTGGTCGCGATGCCGGCGGTTGCTGCCGCCCAGGGCGTCGTACCCCAGGCGGGCGGCAAGGGCGAGGTGCGCATCGAGAGCCGGCCGGCGACGCCGTCCCCGCGCGAGACTCGCGTGGTGCCGCCGCCGCTTCACTACGAGACGACGCGTCCGCCGGACGCCGATGTCTATCCCTACCACGAGGGCGTCAAGGTCGAGGACGATCCCGCGTTCATCGAGCCGATGGCGGGCCGCTACGAGACCACCAGCGGCTCCGGCCGCTTCGGCCTGGCGGGCTGGACGTCGCCAAACGCCCCGGTCGGCTCGCCCGTGAGTGGCTGGCGCGACGTCAGCGGCTGGCTCTCGTTCGGCTTCGCCGTGACCTGGGACGGCCCACCGGCGCCCAAGGCGGCCCGTCCCCGCTAGTCGTCCGATGACCGCTCCCCGCTGGCCGCAGGGGGCCCGCGCGGCCTGCGCATTCACGTTCGATCTCGACGCCGAGACGCTGTGGCTCGCCCGCGGGGTGACCGAGCCGGTCGCGCTCTCGCAGGGCACCTTCGGTCCCGTCGAGGCGCTGCCGCGCATCCTGGAGCTGCTCCGCCAGTTCGAGATCCCGGCCTCGTTCTTCGTGCCGGCCTGGACCGCCGAGCACCATCCCGACGCGGTCACGGCGATCGTGGCCGCCGGTCACGAGGTCGGCTGCCACGGCGACATCCACGAGCGCGTGAGCGATCTGGACGCGGCCCAGGAGGAGAAGATCCTCACCCGCAGCCTGCAGGTGCTGACGCGCCAGGCGGGCCGCCGGCCCGTCGGCTACCGCGCGCCGGCCTGGCAGCTGTCGCAGCACACGCTGCCGTTGCTCGCGCGCCACGGCTTCGAGTACTCGTCCAACATGATGGACCGCCTCGGCCCCTATCTGCATCCGGCGATCGAGGGCCGGCGCCTGGTCGAGATCCCGGTGGCGTGGACGCTCGACGACGCGCCGTTCTTCCTGTTCACCGGTCAGCGCTCGATCCAGCCGCCGGGGCCCGTGCTGCAAAGCTGGCTGACGGAGCTGGAGGGCATCACCGAGGCGGGCGGCGTCACCAACTTCACGTTCCATCCGCAGATCATCGGGCGGCCCTCGCGCCTCGCCTGCCTGCGCGAGCTGATCGAGCACGCCCGGCACGTGCCCAGGCTCTGGATCGCGCGGCTGGACGCCATCGCCGCGCACGCGCGGGCGGCGCTCGGCTGATGCCGCTGCTGCGGGGCAACCTGCACGCGCACACGACGTTCTCCGACGGCGTGCGCTCGCCCTCGGCGCTGGTGGCGGAGTACGAGGCGCTCGGCTACGACTTCCTGGCGATCACCGACCACGAGGACCACGACAACTGGGTGGAGCCGGCCTACCAGCGCGCGCTCGACCGCCTGCGCCCCGAGCTGCTGCTGTTCCGCGGCATCGAGCTGAACTTCGATCCGCTCTCGCAGCACGTGGGCAAGGTGATCGGCGACACGGAGACACTCTGGGTGCTGAACCACCCGGCGCGCTACAGGCTCAGCGTGGACGAGGCGCTCGAGCGCATCGACATCATCCGGGAGGCCGGCTGGCCGCTGGACGCCATCGAGGTGACCGACACCGGGCTCTACCGGCCGGTCTACGACACCGACGCCATCCCTCTCGTGAAGATCGCCACCGACGACGCCCACCGGCCGCCGCACTTCGGCCGCGCGTGGATCGAGGTGGAGGCGGCGAAGGAGCACGACGCGATCATTCGCGCGATCCGCGCCGGCGACGTCCAGGTCCGCTTCAGCCAGCGCTGAGCGCGACCGTCCACTGGCAGCGGGTCAGCCGCTCGATCGGGCCCTCCACGACCAGCGCCGCCGCGTAGCCCTCGCCGGCGCGCAGGTCGCGCAGGCTCCAGCGCCGCGGGTCGTCGTCCTCGGCGTCGAGCAGCGCCGGCGCGTCGGGATCCGCGGAGACGGTGAAGCGATCGAACGGCAGCGCCAGGCCGAGGCCGCGCGCCTTGGCGTACGCCTCCTTGCGCGTCCACACCGCGAAGAACGCACGCTCGCGCTCGGCCGGCGGCAGCGCGCGCAGCGTGACCAGCTCGCCGGCGGCCAGGATGCGGTCGGCGACGAGATCCTCCACGGGACCGCGCACGATGCGCTCGACGTCCACGCCGACGTCACGGCCGGCGACCAGCGCGCACAGTGCGACGCCCGCCCGGTGCGAGGCGCTGAACCGCAGCGTCGCGCCCAGGGCGTCCGCCAGCACCGGCTTGCCGGCCGGCGTGCGGCCGAACGCGACGGCGGCCGGCGTCCCGCCGAGATAGTGCGCGAGCACCATCCGCAGGGCGGCGCGGCCGACGACGAAGCGGCGGCGATCGGGTGCGTGCACCAGCCGGCTCGCCCGCGCGCGCTCGTCGGCGGCCAGCGTCAGCGCCAGGCGCGCGACGTCCGCGTCGGCGACCTCGTCCAGCGCCGCGCGCCAGACGTGGACGTCCCCGGCCGCGAGCGTGAACGGCGGCGACGCGTCCGGCCAGGCGAACGCGTCCGCCTCAGGCGGCGCTTGCGACAGCATCGGCGGCCGCCGGGAGCTCGTCCTGCATCGTGCGCGCGATGAACTCGGCGTGGCGGGTGACGACCGTGTGGTGGTCGCCGGGAACGCGGATGACGCGCACGTGCTCCGCGAGCGGCTGCCAGCCCAGCAGCGGGTCGCCCGGCCGGCGCGGCACCTCGCCGTCTGGCCAGAACACGAGCAGCCGCCCGGGGAAGCGCCGGGGGACGTAGGCCATGACGGCCGTGAAGTAGCGCGCGTAGGTCTCCTGGCTCAGCAGCTCGTCGGCCACGCGGACGGCGGTGCCGGCGTCGGCCGGGATCGGCGTACGGTCGAAGAGCGAGGGCGTCACCCCCCGCAGCCGCGCGGCGATCTCGCGCGTCATCGTCGCCAGCGTCTCCAGCGCGAGCGCCACGCGGCGTCGCGGCCGCACGGCGGCGAAGCGGTCGACGAGGTAGCGCAGCCGGCCGAAGTAGTCGGCCGCCTCCTCGGCGCCGAGGCCCAGCAGCGCCGCCACGTGGTCGGCGACCGGGCGCAGCGCGCGCAGCCGCGTGTCGGCGGCGGCCGCGATCAGCACCACCGGCTCCACGGGCTCGCCGCCGGTCGCCAGCCGCCGGGCCACCTCGTAGGCGACGAGGCCGCCGTTGCAGTAGCCGCCGATGAGATAGGGCCCGTGGGGCTGCAGCCCCCGGATCAGCTCGACGTGGACGTCGGCCATCGCCTCGATCGTCGCCGGCACGCGGCCGCCGTCGAGGCCGAGCGGGTGCACGGCGTACACCGGCTGCTGGGGGCCGAGGTGCCGGGCAAGATCGCGGCAATAGAAGCCGCCGCCGTTGAGGTCGCCGTGGAAGAAGAAGAACGGCCGCCGGGCGCTCCCGTCCTGCAGCTTGAGCACCGGAACCAGGAAGCGCTCGCGCTCGCGGCGCAGCAGCACGCGGGCCACGTCCTCGACCGTCGGATTGGCGTAGAGCGCGGTCAGCGGCAGCGCCTGGCCCAGCAGCCGCTCGATCTGCTGCACGATGCGCACGGCCGCCAGCGAGTGGCCTCCCAGCGCGAAGAAGTCGTCCTTCACGCCGATGGGGCCGACGCCGAGCGTCTCCTCCCAGAGCGCGACGAGCCGCGCCTCCAGGGGATCGCGCGGGGCGAGCTGGCGCGTGCCGGCGCTCGGCGCCTCGACCGCGGCCAGCGCGGCGCGGTCCACCTTGCCGATCGGCGTGAGCGGCAGCACGGCGACCTCCACGAACGCCGCCGGTACCATGAACGCCGGCAGCCGCGCCTTGAGGTAGTCGCGCAGCGCCTCCGGCGTCACGCCGCCGCCCGGGCGCGGCACCACGTAGGCGATCAGCGTGCGATCACCGGCGGTGCGCTCGCGCGCGATCACGGCGGCCTCGCGCACGCGCGGGTGCGTCGCCAGCGCCGTCTCGATCTCGCCCGGCTCGACGCGGAAGCCGCGGATCTTGACCTGGCCATCGAGGCGGCCCAGGAACTCCAGCAAACCGTCGGCGCGCCAGCGCACGAGGTCGCCGGTGCGATAGAGGCGGGCGCCCGCCGTGGCGTCGAACGGGTGAGGGACGAAGCGCTCGTCCGTCAACTCCGGCCGCTCGACGTAGCCGTGCGCCAGGCCGGCGCCGCCGATGTACAGCTCGCCGGCCACGCCGATCGGCACCGGCTGCCGGTGCGCGTCCAGCACGTAGACCTCGGTGTTGGCGATGGGCCGGCCGATCGGGATCGAGGCCGCGCCGGGCTCGGGCGCGTTGGGGATGCGGTAGCAGCAGGCGAAGGTCGTGCTCTCGGTGGGGCCGTAGCCGTTGACGATCGTCGCGTTCGGCAGGCTCGCGTAGGCGCGCCGCACGTGGGCTGGCGACAGCGCCTCGCCGCCGGTGAGGATCTCCTCCACGCCGGCCAGCGTCTCGGGGGCCTCGTCGATCACCGTGTTGAACAACGAGGCGGTGAGCCAGAGCGTGGTGACGCCGTGGCGGCGGACGACGTCGGCCAGCGCGCGATGGGTCGGCAGCGCGGCCGGGAACAGCACGCAGCGGGCGCCGTGCAGCAGCGCGCCCCACAGCTCGAACGTGGAGGCGTCGAACGAGATCGGCGCCAGGTGCAGCAGCGTGCGCGAGGCGTCCAGCCGCGCGTACGTCTGGCCGAAGAGCAGGCGCAGGATCGCGCGGTGCGGGACCGCGACGCCCTTGGGCTGGCCCGTCGAGCCGGAGGTGTACATCACGTAGGCGAGCGAGTCGGGCCAGGCGACGCCGGGCGGGTTGTCGTCGCGCTCGGCGGCCACGGCGTTCGCCTCGGCGTCCAGCGCCACCACGCGCAGGTCGGCGCCGGCCACCCGGTCGCGCAGCCCCGCCCGCGTGAGCAGCACGCGCACGCCGGCGTCGGCCACCATGAAGCGCAGGCGGTCGCGCGGGTACGCCGGGTCGAGGGGGACGTAGGCGCCGCCGGCCTTGAGGATGCCCAGCAGCGCGATGACGAGGTCGATCGAGCGCTCGAGGCAGACACCGACGCGATCGTCCGGCCGCACGCCGAGCGCGCGCAGCCGGTGGGCCAGGCGGTTGGCGCGGCGGTTGAGCTCGGCGTAGGTCACGCGCTCGTCGCCCATGATCAGCGCGACGGCGTCGGCGCCGCCGGCCGCCTGCGCCTCGAAGACGGCGTGCACCGTGCTGTCCTCGGGATAGGGCGCCCGCGTCGTGCTCCAGGCGACCAGCAGCTGGCCGCGCTCGCTCTCGTCCAGCACCGGCAGCGCCGACAGCCGCCGGCAAGGATCGGCGACGACAGCCTCCAGCAGCCGCTCGTAGGCGCCGGCCAGGCGCGCGATGGTGGCGGCGTCGAAGAGATCGGTGCGGTAGACCACGCGGCCCACGATCGTGTCCGGCCGCTCGTCCAGTTCCAGGTAGAGGTCGAACTTCGAGGTGCCGACGTCCACGTCGAGGTGGCTGGCGTCCCAGCCGCCGGCGGCCGGCGCCCGCGGCGCCTCCAGCGAGAAGGCGACCTGGAAGAGCGGGTTGCGTCCGGCGTCGCGCTCGGCGCTCAGCTCGTTGACCAGCAGCTCGAACGGGACGTCGTCGTGGGCCAGCGCCTCCAGCGTGCGCTCGCGCACACAGCCGAGCAGCTCGGCGAACGTCGGGTCGCCGCCGAGGTCGGCCCTCAGCGGCACCGGGTTGGCGAAGAAGCCGAGCAGGTTCTCCAGCTCCGGCCGCGAGCGCCCCGCGCTCACGGTGCCGAGCATGAGATCGTCCTGGCCGGTGTAGCGGTGCAGCAGCACCTCGAAGGCGGCCAGCAGCGTCATGTAGAGGCTGCTGTTCTCGCGCCGGGCGAGGGTCTTCAGGTCGCGGCTGAGCCGCGGCGACAGCGCCAGGCAGTGGCGCGCGCCGGCGAAGCTCTGCACGGCCGGGCGCGGGCGGTCCACCGGCAGGAGCAGCGCGGGCGGATGCTCGAGGTGCCGGCGCCACCAGGCGAGCGAGGCGGCCAGCGCGTCGCCCCGCAGCCGCTCGCGCTGCCAGACCGCGAAGTCGGCGTACTGCACCGGCGGCTCGGCGAGCGGCGAGGGACAGCCGGCGGCGAATGCCTCGTAGAGCGCCGTCAGCTCGGGCAGCAGCACGCGATAGATCGACACGCCGTCCAGCACGATGTGGTGCACGGTGAGGAACAGCCGGTGATCGTCGTCGGCCAGGCGGACGAGCAGCGCGCGCACGAGCGGGCAGCGGCCGAGGTCGAAGGCGCGCCGCGCGTCGTCGTGGGCCAGGCGCAGCGCGGCCGGCTGGCGCGCCTCGACCGGCAGCGAGGTGAGGTCCACCAGCGGCAGCCGCACCGGCCACGGCGGCTGCACGATCTGCACGGGCGCGCCGCCCTCGACGGCGAACGTCGTGCGCCATGCCTCGTGGCGCCGCACGATCTCCGACAGCGCCGCTTCCAGCGCGCGCACGTCGAGGGGGCCGGTGCGGCGGATGGTGAACGGCTCGTTGTAGAGCGGGACCTCGGGCGCCAGCTGCGCGTGCAGCCAGATCTGCTGCTGGGCGAACGACAGCGGCGCGGCGGCGCCGGGGGGCCGGCGGGCGATCGCCGCCGGGGCGGTGGCGGCGTGCTGTGCCAGGTAGGCGTCCAGGCGCTCGCGGTCGAGAACCCGCATGCCGCGCTGCCGTCTCAGGCCGGCGCCCCGAAGGCGACCGGCAGGGCGGTGAGGCCGCGCAGGCCCAGGTTGTCGCGCCACACGAGCGGCCCGGGCGTCAGCCGCAGGTGCGGCAGCCGCCGCAGCAGCGTGGCGAACGCGATCTGGCCCTCGATGCGGGCCAGCGGCGCGCCGAAGCAGAAGTGCGCGGCCCAGCCGAAGGCGACGTGCCGGTTGTCGGGCCGGGCGAGGTCGAGACGGTCGGGATCGGGGAAGCGCTCGGGATCGCGGTTGGCGGCGCCCATGACGGCGATCACCGCCTGCCGCTTGCGAATCGTCTTGTCGCCCATCACGACGTCGTCGGGCGCCAGCCGCGCGGTGTGCTGGCTGGGACTCTCGTAGCGCAGCAGCTCCTCGAGGGCGGAGGCGATGAGCGCGGGCTCCTCGCGCAGCCGCGCCATCTCGGCGGGGTGGCGCAGCAGCGTGAGCAGGCCGTTGCCGATCAGGTTGGTGGTCGTCTCCTGACCGCCGACCATCGTGACGATGCAGTTGGCGATCACTTCCTCCTCGGTGAACCGGTCGCCGTCGATCTCGGCGGCCAGCAGCGCGCTCACGAGCCCGTCGCGCGGCCGCTCGCGCTGCTCGCGAACGGCGTCGCGGAAGTAGGCGACCATGTCCTCGGTGCTCTGGAGCACGCGGGCGGCGCGGTCGGGATTGTGCTGGAAGTTGCCGAGCATCTCGGCGAAGTCGGCGGACCACGCCTTGAGCCGCTGGTGATCGCGCGTGGGCACGCCGAGCATCTCGGCGGTGACGATCGCCGGCAGCGGCGCGGCCAGGTCCTCGATGACCTCCATGCGGCCGCGGGATACGACCGCGTCCACCAGCGAGTCCATGATGTCCTGGATGTGGGCGCGCAGCCGCTCGACCCGCCGCGGGGTGAACGCCTGCGAGGCCAGGCCGCGAATGCGCGTGTGCGAGGGCGGATCGAGGAACAGCATCTGGCGCACCATGACCTTGGCGATCGGCGTCAGCGACTCCAGGCCCATCGCGGCCAGCTGCTCGGGCGTCGGCGTGCGGTTGGCCGAGAACCGGTGCAGGACGGTCACCACGTCGGCGTAGCGCGTGACGACCCAGGCGTGCAGGAACGGATCCCAGTGCACCGGATCCTCGGTGCGCAGCCGGCGGTAGAGCGGATAGGGATCGGCGAGCACCTCGGGATCGAGCAGACGATAGAGGCTGAGCGGCCCGTCGTCGACGCGGGCCGCCGGCGCGGCGATCGTCATGCGGCCTCCAGGCGCAGCAGGATGGCGCGCTCCACTTCCTCGGCCAGGGCGACGACCGTGGGACGATCGAAGACCGTCCGCAGCGGCAGGTCCACGCCGAACGCGTCGCGCAGGCGGGCGATGAGCTGGGTGCCGAGCAGCGAGTGACCGCCGAGCAGGAAGAAGTTGTCGGTGAGGCCGACGCGGGTGACGCCGAGCAGCCCGGCCACCACGGCGGCCAGCCGCTGCTCCACCGCGGTCTGCGGCGCCACGAACTCCGGCTCGCGCAGCGTGGCGGTCGCCTCGGGCGCCGGCAGCCGGGCGCGATCGAGCTTGCCGCTGCTCGTCAGCGGCAGCTCGTCGAGCGGCACGAACACCGCCGGCAGCATGTACTCGGGCAGGCGCGGCCGCAGCGTGCCGAGCAGCGCCGACGGGGTGAGCTCGGCAGCGTCCTCGGCCACGACGTAGGCGACCAGCCGGCGCTCGCCGTCGGCGCCGGGCTGGGCGACGACGGCGCTGGCCCGCACGCCGGGATGCGTGTCGAGCGCGGCGACGATCTCGTCGAGCTCGACGCGGTGCCCGCGGATCTTCACCTGGTCGTCCACGCGGCCCAGGAAGGCCAGCTCGCCGTCCGGCAGCCGCCGCACGCGGTCGCCGGTGCGGTAGAGGCGCGCGCCCGCCGGCCCGAACGGATCGGGCACGAAGCGCTCGGCCGTGAGCTCCGGACGATTGCGATAGCCGCGCGCGACGCCGGCGCCACCGACGTAGAGCTCGCCGTCACCGCTTGCCGCGACCGGGTGGCCGCGCTCGTCGAGCACGTGGGCGGTCGCATTGGCGATGGGCCGCCCGATCGAGGGCAGTCCGTCGGCGTGCGGATCGGGCGCGACGACGCCCGAGGTGGCGACGACCGTGCACTCCGTCGGGCCGTAGTTGTTGATCAGCGCGAAGGGCAGGCCGGGCCGGGGGCGGTGGTGCAGGGTGTCGGCGCCGGTGAGCAGCGCGCGCAGGCGAACGGCCGCCGGCCACGGCAGCGCCAGCATCCGCTCGGCCATCGGCGTGGCCACGAACGCCAGCGTGATGTCCTGGGCGACCAGCCAGTCGCGCAGCGCCTCGGGGTCCATGCGCATCACGTCGTCCGGCACGTGCAGGCTGGCGCCGGCCGTCAGGTAGGGCCAGGTCTCCCAGACCGAGGCGTCGAAGCCGGGACTGGACATCAGGGGCGCGCGATCCGCCGCCGTGACCTTGAAGGCGGCGTGGTGCCAGAGGACGAGGTTGCGCAGGTTGCCCTGGGTGACCTCGACGCCCTTGGGGCGGCCCGTGGAGCCGGAGGTATAGATGATGTAGGCGAGATCCGAATCCGAGTATTCCGCTGCGGGCTCGGTGGTCGGCTGGCTCGCAATCGCGGCGGCGTCGCCATCGAGGGTGACGACCGGCCAGGGGCCGTGCGGCAGCCGGGGCGCCAGGCCGCGGCGGGTGACGACCACCACGGGCGCGGCGTCGGCCAGGGTGGCGCCGAGGCGCTCGACCGGGGCCCCGGGGTCGATCGGCGTGTAGGGGGCTCCGGCGCGCAGCGCGGCCAGGGCGGCGACGACCAGGTCGGCCGAGCGCGGCAGGAGCAGCGCCACGACGCTTTCGCGGCCGGCGCCGAGGATCTGGAGGTGGTGAGCGAGGCGGTTGGCCCGCGCCTGCAGGGCGGCGTAGGTCAGCCGGGAGTCGCCATCGACGAGGGCCAGCCGGGCCGGCCCGGCGGCCGCCTGCTCGGAGACCATCCGGGAGACGGAGCGGCCGCTCGGCGAGGCGCTGTGGGCTCCGTTGCCAGTCATGCGCTCCTCACGGTGATGGACGGTTTGAACATCGGTGATCCGCGCTGCTAGACCTCCGCAAGCCGGGTGCCAAACCGCCACCTCGATCCTTGCCCGACTTGCATGCTGGCGCGCTCGAACGGCAGGGCACTTCCGGCCCCGACGGGCGCAAATTCCTGCAGGCGGGGTGGGTAAGCTGCTGCACCCGTGGTAGCCTCAGCGGGCGATGGACACGCTGGTGCGCATCGGCCACAGCCCCGACCCCGACGACGCCTTCATGTTCTACGGGCTCACGGCCGGCAAGGTCCGCATCCCCGGCGTGCGGATCGAGCACGTCCTGCAGGACATCGAGACGCTCAACCGTCGCTCGCGCGAGGCCGAGCTGGAGGTCACCGCGGTCTCGTTCGCGACGTACCTGCTGATCGCCGACCGCTACCGGATGATGGATCCGGGCGCCTCCATGGGGAAGGGCTATGGCCCCATCCTCGTCGCCCGCCAGCCCATCCCGCGCGCGGAGCTGGAGGATCGCGTGACGGCCATCGCCGGCAAGCACACGACCTCCGCGCTGCTGCTGCGCCTCTACGTCGGCGATCCGCCGCTGATCGAGGTCGCGTTCGACAAGATCCCGCACGCGGTGCTGGAAGGTCAGGCCGACCTGGGCCTGCTGATCCACGAGGGGCAGATCACCTACCAGACGATGGGGCTCACCAAGGTGCTCGACCTCGGCGAGGCCTGGCAGAAGGACACCGGACTGCCGCTGCCGCTCGGCTGCAACGTCATGCGCCGCGACCTCGGCGACGCCCTGCACCGCGCGCTGTCGCAGGGCCTGAAGGACTCGATCGCCTGGGCCCACGCCAACGTGGACGAGGCCCTCGAGTACGCGATGCGCTACGGGCGGGGGATCGACAAGGAGACCTGCCGCCGCTTCGTGCTGATGTACGTCAACGACTTCACGCTCGCGCTCGGCCACGACGGCCGCGCCGCCATCGAGCGCCTGTTCACGATGGCGCGCGACAAAGGCGTCATCCGCGAGCTCCCGCCGATCGACCCGATCTGACCGCTCGTCTCACCACGCCGCCCGGCCGCTCGGCGGATCGCTAGTAGCGCGTCAGGATCTCGTACTCGGTGGTTCGCTGGGCGGGGGTGAAGCCGGCTTCCCGGATCAGCGTGACGATCTCGTCGACGGAGATCGTGTTCACGTAGTCGGCGGCCTTGTGGACGTTCTCCTCGAACAGCGTGCCGCCCCAGTCGTCGGCGCCGAAGTGCAGCGCGACCTGACCGGCCTCCTTGCCTTCGGAGAACCAGGACGCCTGAACGTGGGGGAAATTGTCGAGATAGAGACGTGACACCGCCAGCATGCGCAGATAGGCGTTGGGGCCCTTGTAGTGCTTGATCCACTTCTCGAGCAGCGTGTTGCCGGGCTTGAAGGACCAGGGGACGAACGCGGTGAAGCCGCCGTGCTCATCTTGAAGACCCCGGATCGCGTCGAAGTGATCGAGGAGGTCGTCCACCTGCTCGACGTGGCCGTACATCATCGTCGCCGTCGACTTGAAGCCGCGGCGGTGGGCGGCGCGGTGCACGTCGAGCCAGGCGCTCGGCCCGCCCTTCTTGGGCTCGATCCGCGTGCGCACGCGCTCGGAGAGGACCTCGGCGCCGCCGCCGGGGATCGTGCGCTGGCCGGCCGCGTAGAGCAGGTCGAGGACGTCCTCGATCGTCGTCTTCGCCACCTGGGCCATCAGCGTGATCTCGGAGGCGGTGAAGAAGTGCGGCGTCACCTGCGGGAAGCGGCGGCGCGTCTCGCGCACGAGCGTCAGGTAGTAGTCGAGCGGCAGCGCGGGGTTGTGACCGCCCTGCAGCAGCACGGTCGTGGCGCCCTTGCTCGCCGCGAGCTCGACCTTGGCCAGCACCTCGTCCACGCTGAGCGTCCACGCCTCCTTGTCTCCCGGCTTGCGGTAGAAGGCGCAGAACTGGCAGTCGGTGATGCAGACGTTGGTGTAGTTGGGGTTGGTGTCGATGACGAACGTGACGACCTTCTCGGGGTGGCGCGCGAAGCGCGCCTCGTTGGCCAGCGCGCCGATCTCGAGCAGCGGCGCCTCGGTGAGGAGATAGCGGCCCTCGTCGCGGTCCAGGCGCTTGCCGTCGAGCGCCTTGTCGCGGATGGACTCGAGCACTAGTCGTAGACCTTGACGACGTTGTAGAGCGCGTCGCGCTCGACGGGAATCTTGCCGGCGTCGCGGATCATGCGGAAGAGCTGTTCGCGGGCCAGCCCGGCGGGCGTCTGGGCACCCGAGAGGTGCTGGATGCGCTCGTCCTCGAGCGTGCCGTTGACGTCGTCGGCGCCGAAGTGCAGCGCGATGGAGGCCGTGGCCTCGCCCAGCACGACCCAGTACGCCTCGACGTGCGGGAAGTTGTCGAGCAGCAGCCGCGAGGCGGCGATCGTGCGCAGGCAGTCGGTGGGCGGCGCACGCCGCGGCACCAGCCGCGTGGCGCCCTCCTGGTACGTCAGCGGCACGAAGGTCAGGAAGCCGCCGGAGGCGTCCTGCTGCTCGCGCAGCCGCAGCAGGTGGTCCACGCGCTCGGCCGGCGTCTCGACGTGGCCGTAGAGCATCGTGGCGTTGGTCGGGATGCCCAGCGCGTGCGCGATGCCGTGGATCTCGCACCAGCGCTCGGGATCGGCCTTGCCCGTGTACTTCAGCAGCTTCGCCAGCCGCGCCGAGAAGATCTCGGCGCCGCCGCCGGGCATCGACTGCAGCCCGGCCGCCTTCAGGCGGGTCAGCGCCTCCTTCGGCTCGATCTTCCAGCGGCGCCAGAAGTAGTCGATCTCGGCCGCCGTGAACGCCTTGATCTGCACCTCCGGGCGCGCGGCGTGGATGGCCTGGATCATCCGCTCGTAGTAGTCGAACGGCCAGTCGGGATGGTGGCCGCCGACGATGTGCACCTCGCGCGTCTCCTCGCGCACCATCGCCACCATGTCCTCGATGCTGTGCTCGTAGCTCCCGGCCTGGCCCGGCTTGCGCGCGAAGCCGCAGAACGCGCACGAGAGCACGCAGACGTTGGTGGGCGTGACGTGACGGTTGATGACGAAGTAGACGCGATCGCCCTCGCGCCGTGACTTGACGTGATCGGCCAGCCGGCCCACCCCGAGCAGATCGTCGGTGGCGAACAGCAGCAGGCCGTCCTCCCGGCTGAGCCGCTGACCGTCGCGGACCTTCTCCCACAGGGGCGTTAGGCGGGTGTCGGTGAAGCGCACGACTCAGATGCTAGCGACGCCCCTCACCATCTGTCAAGGAAACCTGTGATATTCTTTGCTCAATCACCATCGACTCGGACTCGGGGCCGGCATCTGAACTCCAACGATGGAGGGGGCATGCAGACACGTCGGCAGTTCATGATCAAGGGCGGCAAGCTGGTGGCGGTGGGCGCGACGGCCGCGGCGGCCGGTCCCACCATTTACGTCCGTGACGCCAGGGCGGCGGGCTCGCTGAAAATTCTCCAGTGGAGCCACTTCGTGCCCGCCTACGACAAGTGGTTCGATCCGTTCGCGAAGGACTGGGGCGCCAAGAAGGGCATCGAGGTCACCGTGGACCACGTGGGCTTCGCCGACGTCGTTCCGCGGGCGACCGCCGAGGTGGCCGCCCAGTCGGGCCACGACATCCACATGTTCCTCGGCCTGGCCTCGGCGTTCGAGGAGCACGTCGTGGACCTCGGCGACGTGGTCTCCACGCTCGAGAAGAAGTACGGCAAGCAGGTCGAGCTGGCGCGCCGCTCCACCTACAACCCGTTCACGAAGAAGCAGTTCGCGCTCTCCGACATGTGGGTGCCGGATCCCGGCAACTTCCACAAGGAAGTGTGGACGAAGATCGGCAAGCCGAACGGGCCCGTCACCTACGACGACCTGGTGTGGGCCGCGCCCGAGGTCAAGAAGGTCGCTCCCCAGATGCAGATCCCGATCGGCATCGGGCTCAGCCAGGACATCGACTCCAACATGGCCGTGCGCAACATCCTCTGGTGCCACGGCGGCTCCATCCAGGACAAGGACGGCAACGTCGTCCTCAACTCGCCGGAGACGCTCAGGGCGCTGGAGTATGCCAAGAAGCTCTACTCGGTCGGCATGACGCAGGCCGTGCTCTCCTGGAACGCGGCGTCCAACAACCAGGCGTTCAACGCTCAGGAGACGTCGTACATCTTGAACTCGATCTCGGCGTACCGGACGGCCCAGGACAACAATCTGCCGGTGATCCCGAACTACTTCTTCGTGCCGGCCCTCAAGGGCCCCACCGGCATCATGATGGCGTCCGAGCACGTCATGAGCGGCTACGTCGTCTGGAAGTTCAGCAAGAACCAGGAGGCGGCCAAGGAGTTCCTGGTCGCGCTGGTGGACGCCTCGCGGGACTCGATGCTGGCCAGCAAGCTCTACAACTTCCCGTCGTTCTACGGTGCCGCCGCCGAGCCGAACACGCCGATGGCCAAGAAGCAGGAGTCCGGCGCGGCCTGGATCGCCGCCCAGTGCAACAAGGATCCGTTCGGCTCCAACCCGCCAGACAAGCTGGCGCTGCTGGCCAAGTCGCTGCCGTGGTCCACGAACCTCGGCTACCCCGGCTACGGCAACCCGGCCGAGGGCGAGATCTTTGACACCTATGTGCTGACCGACATGTTCGCCAAGGCGGCCACCGGCGCGCTGTCGCCCAAGGACGCCATGCTGGAAGCCTCCAACCGGGCCAAGGAGATCTTCAACAAGTGGCGGCAGAAGAAGATGGTCCCGGGCGGCGGCAAGGACAAGTAACGGCCCGCTTCGCGTGAGCGCAGTCGTCACGGTGCCGACGGTCCGGGCCGGCGAGACCATTCGCCGCTCGGACCGCCGGCTCGGCGTCGCCATGCTGGCGCCCGCCGTCGTCTACATCGGGTTGCTGGTCGCCGTCCCCTTCCTGCTCGCCGTGTTCCTCAGCCTCACCAACTCGTCGGCCGGCAGCCTGAATTTCTCGTTCGTCGGCCTGCAGAATTTCCGCAGCGTGACGGCCAACGCCGTCTTCCGGCGCTCCCTGCGCAACACGTTCGTGTTCACGTTCGTGTCGCAGCTCGCGGTCATCGTGCTGGGCAACGTCCTGGCCCGCGCGCTGATGAAGCCGTTCCGGGGCAAGGCGATCGCGCGCTTCCTGATCCTGATGCCGTGGGCGGCGCCCATCTCGCTGGCCACGCTGGGGTGGCTGTGGATCTTCGACTCCACCTTCAGCGTGATCAACTGGATCCTGAAGGTCGTCGGCTGGCTGGGCCCGGGCGAGTGGTACTACTGGCTGGGCGACACCACGCTCGGCATGATCGCGATCATCACCATCCACATCTGGCGCATGCTGCCGTTCTCCACCGTCATCCTGCTGGCCGGGCTCACGTCCATCCCCAGCGAGGTGCGGGAGGCGGCGGCGATCGACGGCGCCGGGACGATGGCGCGGATCTTCCTGGTCGAGGTTCCGATGATGCGCCCGATCCTCACGGTGGCCGTGCTGTTCGGCGTCGTGTTCACGTTCACCGACATGAGCGTGGTCTACCTGCTCACTCGGGGCGGCCCCTACAACTCCACGCACGTGCTGGCCAGCCTGGCCTTCCAGGAGGGCGTGCTCGGCTCCGACGTGGGCCGCGGCGCCTCGGTGGCGATCTTCCTGGTGCCGGTGCTGGTCGTGCTCGCCATCGTGATGCTGCGCTCGTCCCGCCAGGCCGAGGTCGTCTGATGACCGTCCGCTCGCCGGTGCGCCGCATCATCGACGTCACCGTGCACCGCGCGACGATCCTGCTGTTCGTCGCGTTCGCGGTGTTCCCGTTCTACTGGATGGTCGTCACCTCCTTCAAGCAGAATGCCGACCTCTACGTGGGCGCCAGCAACACTGCCCACGACCCGTTCATCTTCAACATGCCGCCCACGCTCGAGCATCTGCGCATCCTGTTCGGCCAGACGCTGTACCTGACGTGGCTGAGCAACACGCTGTTCGTGGGGGCGGCCGTCGTCAGCATCACGCTGCTGCTGGCGGTGCCGGCCGGCTACAGCCTGGCCCGGCTGACCGGGCGCTGGGGCGAGCGGCTGAGCATCGGCATCTTCCTGACCTACCTGGTGCCCTCCACGCTGCTGTTCATCCCGTTCTCACGCCTCGTCTCGCTGCTGGGGCTGCAGAACAGTCTGTGGTCGCTGGTGCTGATCTACCCGACCTTCACGGTGCCGTTCTGCACGTGGCTGCTCATGGGCTTCTTCAAGTCGCTGCCGAAGGAGGTCGAGGACTCGGCCATGGTGGACGGCTGCAGCCGGGTGGGCGCCATCTGGCGCATCGTGCTGCCGCTGTCGGTGCCGGGCCTGCTGACCGTCGTCATCTTCGCCCTCACGCTGGTCATCCAGGAGTTCGTCTACAGCCTGACGTTCATCTCCTCGGTCGAGCGGATGACGGTCAGCGTCGGCGTGCCGGTGGCGCTGGTGCGCGGCGACGTCTACTACTGGGGCTCGCTGATGGCCGCCTGCCTCATCACCAGCGTGCCGATCTCCATCCTCTACAACTTCTTCCTGGACCGGTTCATCGCCGGGTTCACGGTGGGCGCCATCAAATGAGCGGCCATCAGATGACCGGCGACGGCCGGCGGTTCTGGGACGACATCCAGGTGGGCGAGGAGTACGAGTCGCCGGGGCGCACGGTGACCGAGACGGACATCGTCATCTTCGCGGGCCTGTCGGGCGACTACAACGTCCTGCACACCGACGCCGAGTTCATGAAGTCCTCGATCTTCGGCGAGCGTATCGCCCACGGGCTGCTGGGGGTGGCGATGCAGGCGGGGCTCTTCACGCGGGCGACCCAGGCCTACGCCACGCTGGCGTTCGTCGGCCTGCGCTGGAAGTTCCGGGGGCCGATCAAGATCGGCGACACGATCCGCCTGCGGGCCAAGGTCACCGCCAAGAAGGAGACCGACACGGCCGACCGCGGCGTCGTCACGCTCGAGCGCCACGTGGTCAACCAGCGCGGCGAGGTCGTGCAGGAGGGCGAGACCGATTTGCTCGTCGAGCGCCGGCCGCGGGGCTGAGGCGGTGGCGGAGCCGGCGCGATTCTACTTCGAGGACGTCGTCCTGCACGGCGTGCTGGAGACGCCGGCGATGACGATCACCGAGGCCCACGTCGCCCTCTACGCCGGCCTCAGCCACGACCCGCCGCTGGAGGCCGGCGCAGTGCCTACGCTGCTGCCGCTGTGCCTGACGGTCGGGCTGGGCTGGCGGGTGCCGCAGCCGCCGCTGGCCGTGCTCGCGTTCATGGGCTTCGAGTGGAACGCACGGTTGCCGGTGCGGGTGGGGGACACGATCCACAGCCGCTCGCGCACGGCGATGAAGCGCGCGATGCGCGAGGGCGGCGTGGTGATCGAGGAGCGCCAGGTCATCAACCAGCGCGGCGAGGTCGTCCACCAGGGCAAGTTCACCTTCCTCGTCGCGAAAAGGCCCGCCGGCTGAGCGCGTGCTAGACTTCAGCCTCACCGGAGGGCCGTCATGAATTTCCCGCTCGCCTCGTCCTCGCCGTCGGCGCTCAACCTCGACCAGGGGCGGATCGATCAGCTCGGACGCCTCATCGAGGGCCACATCCGTGATGGCCGCTACCCGGGCGCGCAGGTC
>DASSLH010000513.1:0-11822 GCA_035689625.1 Candidatus Methylomirabilota bacterium
AGCTGGAACAGCAGCCGGTCCGCCCGCGCCGGCATGAAGTCTTCCTTGGTCAGCAGCTTCAGCGCGTCGGCGATCGGGTGGAACAGACCCATCACGCGGAAGCCGTAGATCGAGGCGCGGTTGGCCCCGATGCGGTCCTGCATGATCGCCGACTGCTTGCGCTCGACCCAGCCGAGGATCGCGCTCATGTTCAGCATGAACATCATCGCGAACGCCACGCGCCCGAAGACGATGCCGAGGTCGGTCAACGTCGCGCTCACGCGTGCACCTTCTCGCGGCGGCCGGGGGGCAGCGGCGCCGTCGGCGGCGCCGCGCCGGCGGTCATCTGGCCGTGGTCGCCGATGCTCTGGTAGGTCATCCCGGCGAACGCCTCGACCGAGCGGGCCAGCTCGCGGAACCAGTGCTCGGCGCGGCTGCCGGCGGCGGTGCCGCCGAGCGCGGCCAGCACGCGGCCCAGCGCGTCCCAGGCCGGCAGCGCCTGGCCCAGCGGCTCCAGCGCGGTCCGGAAGCGCTGCACGCGCCCCTCGAAATTTGTGAACGTGCCCTCGCGCTCCACCCACGCCGCCGTCGGCAGGACGAGGTGCGCGCGCTGGCTGGTGGCGTTGGCGTTGCTGCCGGTGAAGATCAGCGTCTCGACGCGTCCCAGCGCCGCGGTGACCTCGGCGGCCGGCCAGCCGCTGGCCAGCAGGTCGTGGCCGAACACCCACAGGCACTTGAGCCGGCCCGCGCGGGCGGCGGCCAGGATGGCGCTCGCGTCGCCGCCAAGGCCGAGCAGCTCGGCGCCGCGCCGGTTGGGCGTGCGGTCGGCGCGCAGCAGGAAGTCGTCGCCCTCGGCCGGCGCCGCCGGCGGCACGTCGACGGCCACCTGCCGGATGCCGCGCGACTCCAGCACGCGCCGCAGGGCGAGGAGGTCCTCGTTGGCCATCTGCGCGGAGGCCAGCACGGCGACCTGGTCGGGCGGCTGCCGCCGCAGCGTGTCGGCCAGCGCGCTCACCGCGTCGTCCCAGCTCACCTCGACGGCGCCGGCGGCGGTGCGCTGCCCGGGTCCGGTCAGGCGCGTCGCGTCGTCCACGAAGCCGAAGTGGTAGCGGCCGACGTCGCAGAGCCACCACGCGTTGACGTGGGCGTTGAAGCGCGGCTTGAGCCGGGCCACGCGGCGGCCCTGGGCGTGGTGCGGCCGCCGGCGGTTGACGTGCACGTCCACGTTGCAGCCGCGCGCGCAGCCGGTGCAGATCGACTTCGTCGTGTCCAGGTACCAGACGCGCACCTGGAAGCGGAAGTCGCGATCGGTCAGGGCGCCGACCGGGCAGATGTCCACGACGTTCGCCGAGTAGTTGTTCTCGAGGTCGCGGCCGGGGAACAGGCCGATCTCGGAGTGGTCGCCGCGGTTGAAGATGCCGAGCTCGCCGGTGCCGGTGACCTCGTCGCAGAAGCGCACGCAGCGCGAGCACAGGATGCAGCGCTCGGCGTCGAGCATCACGTGCGGCCCCAGCGGCACCGCCTTGGGCTTGTGGACCTTTTCGTCCACCATCCGCGGATCGTAGAGCCCGTGCTTCATGTAGTAGATCTGCAGCCAGCACTCGCCCGCCTGGTCGCACACCGGGCAGTCGAGCGGGTGGTTGATCAGGTGGAACTCCATGATCGACCGCCGGGTCTCGCGCACCCGCTCGCTGTCGGTATGGACGACCATGCCGTCGGCCGCCGGCGTGTTGCAGGCGATCGTCGGCCGCGGCGCCTTCTCGATGTCCACCATGCAGAGGCGGCACTGGCCGGCGATGGACAGCGCCGGGTGGTAGCAGTAGTGCGGGACCTCGATGCCCAGGCGCCGGGCCGCCTCGATCAGGTTGGTGCCCGCCTCGACCTCGATCTCCTTGCCGTCGATGGTTACTTTCGGCATAGAGCCTCGAACTCGTGGCGGAACTTCTCGATGTAGGAGATGTAGGGGCCGACGGCGCCGTCGTAGAACGCGCAGATGGTCGTGCCGCCGCCGCGCTTGGCCACGTCGAGGATCGTGTCGAGGTCGTCCTTGCGCCCGTGCCCCTCGACGATCCGGTGCACCTGCTTGTAGATCCAGCCGGTGGACTCGCGGCACGGCGTGCACTGCCCGCACGACTCGTGGGCGTAGAAGCGCGTCAGCACCAGCAGCGCCTCGGGAATCGATACGCTCTCGTCCATGACGACGACGCCGGCCGAGCCGATCATCGAGCCCGCGTTCTTCAGCCCGTCCACGTCCATGACGACGTCGATCTCGTCGGCCGTCAGCAGCGGCGCCGAGCCGCCGCCGGGCACCACCGCCTTGAGCGTGCCGGTGTGGCTGACGCCGCCGGCCAGCTCGATGAGCCGCCGCAGCGTGATCGAGCACGACGCCTCGTACACGCCCGGCGTGTTGACGCGGCCGGACACCGAGTACATCCGGGTGCCGCCCTGGGTCTTGGTGCCGAGCCCGGCGAACCACTCGGCGCCGCGGGTGATGATCGGCGGCACGCACGACAGCGTCTCGACGTTGTTGACGATCGTCGGCTGGCCGAACGCGCCCTTGATGGCGGGGAACGGCGGCTTGACCTTGGGCCAGCCCTTCTTGCCCTCCAGCGACGAGATCAAGCCGGTTTCTTCACCGCAGATGTACGCGCCCGCCCCGCGGTGGACGACGATGTCGAATCCATTCCCCAGCAGGCCGGCCGCGTACGCGTCCTTCACCGCCCCGCTGAACACGCGCCACGGCTGCACGTACTCGCCGCGGATGTAGACGAAGCCGAGCGCGCAGCGGATGGCGCGGGCGGCGATCAGCATGCCCTCGATCAGCGCGTGCGGGTCGCGCTCGAGCAGGTAGCGATCCTTGAACGTGCCCGGCTCGCCCTCGTCGGCGTTGACGACCAGGTAGACGGGCCCGGTGTGGTTCTTGGGAATGAACGACCACTTGGTGCCGGTCGGGAAGCCGGCGCCGCCCAGCCCGCGGAGATTGGACTTCTTGACCTCGTCGACGATGGCGGCGGGCTCCATGCCCCTGGCCTTCTCCCAGGCGCCGTAGCCGCCGCTGGCGCGGTAGGCCGACAGCGTGTGCGAGTCAGGGTTGCCGAAGTTGCGCATGAGGACGATCTCCGCCATCAGCGCAGCCCCGCCAGGATGCGATCGATCTTCTCGGGCGTGAGGTTCAGCTCGTAGCGATCGTCCACCTGCGCCATTGGAGCCGCCTCGCAGGCGCACAGGCACTCGACCGACTGCAGCGTGATGCGGCCGTCGTCGGTGGTCTCGCCCACCTCGATGCCGAGCGTGCGCTTGACGTGAGCCAGGATGCTCGGCGCGCCGGCGAGAGAGCAGGACAGGTTGTGGCAGACGGCGACGACGTGGCGGCCCTTGGGCGTCTGGAAGAACAGCGTGTAGAACGTCACGACCTCGTGCACGTGGGCCGGTGAGAGCTCGAACAGCCCGGCCACGTACTCCTGGACCTCGAGCGAGACGTAGCCGAACGTGTCCTGGGCCATGTGCAGGACCGGCAGCAGCGCGCCCCGCCTGTCGGGATAGAGGCCCTGCAGGCGGCGCACCTCGGCCAGCTGCTCGGGCGAGAACGCGATCGTGCCGGTCGTCATCGATCCAGCTCGCCCCCGATCATGTTCACCGAGCCGAAGGTCGGGATGAGGTCGGCGATCATCTCGCCCTCGATCATGCGGTGCAGCGCGGCCAGCGGCGGCAGGCAGGGCGGCCGGCAGCGCACGCGGTACGGACGGTCGGAGCCGTCGGAGACGACGTAGAAGCCGAGCTCGCCGTTGGCGCCCTCGCTGGCGAAGTAGGCCTCGCCCAGCGGCGGCCGGATGCCGTAGCCCTCCATGATCAGCATGAAGTGGTTCATCAGGCCCTCGATCGAGCCGTAGGTGTTCTCCTTGGGCGGCAGCACCACGCGCTTGTCGTGCGCGTTGACCTGGCTCCAGCTTCCGCGGTTCTGGCCTTGTAGATTTGGCGACAGCGTGATCGGCACCAGCAGCAGCCCCTCGGTCTTGCCCTGCTTGCCCTGGTCCACGTAGCTGGCCGGGTCGATCGGCCGGCCCTCGAAGTCCACGTTGATCGGGCCGCCGGGCATCAGCGCCAGCGCCTGCTCGGCGATGCGCATGGACTGCTCCATCTCGGCCATGCGCACGAGGTACCGCGCGTAGTTGTCGCAGTCCTTCTGGGTCGGGATCTCGAACTGCACGCGGTCGTACGCCCAGTGCGGCGCCGCCTTGCGCACGTCGTAGGCCACGCCGCTGGCGCGCAGCAGCGGGCCGGTGATCGCGTAGCCGATCGTCTCCTCCCGCGACAGGATGCCGACGCCGACCATGCGGTCCATGAAGATGCGATTGCCGGTCAGCAGCCGGTGGACCTCGTCGAGGACCTCGCGCGTCTCCTTGAACGCCTGCGTCATCTTGGCCGCGAAGCCGTCGGGCAGGTCGGCCTTCACGCCGCCGACGCGGCCGTAGGAGATCGTCAGGCGCGCGCCGGTGACGTCCTCGACCAGCTCCCACAGGAACTCGCGGGCCTTGATCATGTAGAGGAAGACGGTGAACGCCCCCAGCTCCATCGCGGAGGCGCCGATGCACGTGAGGTGGTCGCAGACGCGCGAGATCTCGGCCATCACCGTGCGGATGTACTTGCAGCGCTCGGTGACGTCGATGCCGAGGAGTTTTTCGACGGCCGAGGCGTAGGCGAAGTTGTTGATCAGCGGCGAGACGTAGTTGAGCCGATCGGTGTACGGGATGGCGTTGTTGTAGCCGCCGACCTCGCAGTCCTTCTCGAACGCGCGGTGCAGGTAGCCGATCTCGACGTCGGCGCCGACGATCGTCTCGCCGTCCAGCTCGGTCTCGATCCGGATGATCCCGTGCATGGCCGGATGGGCGGGGCCGACGCCGACCTGGAGATTCGCGCCGCTGCCGGTGCCGCTGCCCTCACCCAGCATCATCTCCCGGCGCGTGCGCTCGGCCATCGTCAGGCTCGCGGCCCGATCAGCGGCTGCCGCCGGTTGATCGGGTAGTCCTTGCGCAGCGGGTGGCCCACGAACTCCTCGTAGAGGAGCAGGCGGCGCGGGTCGGGATGGCCGGCGAAGCGGATGCCGAACATGTCCCAGACCTCGCGCTCGAACCAGTTGGCGATCGGCCACAGCTCGACGGCGGTCGGCGCCTGGGCGTCGTCCTCGTCAACGCGCGTCTTCAGGCGCAGCCGGTGGTTGTGGCCCAGCGAGTGGAGGTGGTAGACGACCTCGAAGCGCGGCCCGTCCTCGCGGCCGGGGTACTTCAGGTAGTCCACCGCGGTGAGGTCCATCAGGACGTCGAAGTCCAGCGCGGCGTCGTCGCGGCAGAAGCGCAGCGCGTCCACGAGGGCGCCGCGCTCCACGACGGCGGTGGCGTCGCCGCAGTGCTCGTGGGTCTCGAGCACGGCGCCGCCGAAGCGGTCGCGCACGCGCTGGAGGATCTCGCTGCCCGTCATTCCCCGCTCAGTACCTCTGCGTCTGGGTGGCGATGCGGTCCTGCAGCTTCATCAGCCCGTCGAGAACCGACTCCGGCCGCGGCGGGCAGCCCGGGATGTAGATGTCCACCGGGATGATCGTGTCGATGCCCTGCACGGTGGCGTAGTTGTCGTAGAAGCCACCGGTGCAGGTGCAGACGCCGAACGCGACGACCCACTTGGGCTCGGTCATCTGGTCGTAGATCCGCTTGAGCACCGGCGCCATCTTGTGCGAGATCGTGCCCACGACGAACAGCACGTCGGCCTGGCGCGGCGAGAAGCGCGGCAGCCCGGCGCCGAAGCGGTCGATGTCGTAGTGCGAGCACGCGGTGGCCATGTACTCCATGCCGCAGCAGGCCGTCACGAACGGGTACTGGAAGATGGAGTACTTCCGCGCCCAGCCGATGGCCTCGTCGAGCTTGGAGGTGAAGAAGCTGCCTAGTCCCACTCCAGCCCGCCTTTCCGCCAGATGTAGAAGAAGCCGAGCATGAGGATGGCGAGGAAGACCACCATCTCGGCGAAGCCGAACCAGCCGAGCCGCCGGTAGAGCATGGCCCACGGCCACACGAACAGCAGCTCGATGTCGATCAGGATGAAGAAGATCGCGATCGTCGAGAACTTGATGGCGAAGCGCCCCTCGGAGACCTCGATCGGGTCCTTGCCGCACTCGAAGGGCTCGGCCTTCACCGGGGTGAGCCGGCGCGGCGCCGCCAGCCGCGGGATGACGAGGAAGGCGCCGCCCACCAGCGCGGCGAACGCGAACACCATCAGGATCGGCGCGTAGGTCACGCCGCGCCTCCCAGCTCGGCGGCGGCCGCCTGCTTCTTGGCGTGATACGAGGAGCGCACCAGCGGGCCCGACTCCACGTGGGCGAAGCCCAGCGCGCGGCCGAGCTCGGCCAGCTCGGCGAACTCGTCGGGATGGTAGTAGCGCGCGACCGGCAGGTGCTGCGCGGAGGGCCGCAGGTACTGCCCCAGCGTGAGGATCGACACGCCCACCTCGACGAGATCGCGCAGCGTGGCGGCCAGCTCGTCACGCTCCTCGCCCAGCCCCAGGATGATGCCCGACTTCAGCGGCAGCGCCGGCGCCACCCGGCGCGCGTGGCGGAACAGCTCCAGCACGCGCGCGTAGCGGCCGCCGTGGCGCGCGACCTTGTACAGGCGCGGCACCGTCTCGGTGTTGTGGTTGAGGATCGCCGGCGCCGCCGCCATCACCGTGTCCACGGACGCCGTGCGCCCGAGGAAGTCGGGGATGAGCACCTCCACCCGGCAGCGTGGCGCGTGCGCGTGCACGGCGCGGATCGTCGCCGCCCAGTGGGCGGCGCCGCCATCGGCGAGGTCGTCGCGGTTCACCGACGTGATCACGACGTACTCGAGGCCGAGCTCGGCCACCGCGCGGCCGATCCGCTCGGGCTCCTCGCGGTCTTCCCAGACGGGCGTGCCGTGGGCGATGGCGCAGTAGCCGCAGTTGCGCGTGCACACGTCGCCCAGGATCATGAACGTCGCCGTCGCGTCCTCCCAGCACTCGCCGATGTTGGGGCAGTGCGCCTCCTCGCAGACCGAGTGCAGGTTCATCGAGCGCATCAGCCCGCGCAGGCGCATGTAGTTCGGGCTGCCCGGCGCCCGCACCTTCAGCCAGGCCGGCTTGCGGCCCTGCCAAGGGGCGGCGCCAGGCGGGAGCACGGGAAGTGGGTGGGTCATGGCCACGCTCTCAAAACGCCGTCATTATGCCACGTTGCAAATTTCAAGGCATCGAGCAGCGCCGTGTCGATCAGTAGCCCTCGTCGTGAAAAATATTTCACGCCGGAGGCTCGCGGCCATCGCCAGCAGGCCGCGCGTACGCGCCGCGCTTGCAACGGCGCGGGCGCCTGCTACCCTTCTCCGGGCGCTCATCCGGTCACGACGAGGAGGAGCCATGGAAGACATCAGCCTCCGGGCGCGCGTGCAGCGCATGGTGCGCACCGGCGAGATCCCCTGCGAGGACGGCAAGGTCTGGGCCGGTCGCGGCGTGGGCACGCACTGCGCGGTCTGCGGCCTGCCGATCGCGCCGACCGAGATCGAGTTCGAGGTCGCGCTGGAGTCCGGCGGGACCCTGCGCCTGCACCGCGGCTGTCACGAGGTGTGGCGCGACGAGTGCGCGGCGCTCACCGACGCGGCCGGCTAGCACGCGGGCCCGTCAGCGCAGCGGCTTTCGCAGGAAGATGCGCGTGCTCTCCCGCGGCCAGCCCGGCAGCTCGCCGATGACCTCGTAGCCGCGGTCGCGATAGAAGCCGGGCGCCTGGTAACTGTGGGTGTCCAGCTGCATCTCGCGGCAGCCGCGCCGAAGGGCCTCGGCCTCGGCGGCGGCCAGCAGCCGGGAGCCCAGGCCCCGCCGGCGCTCGGCGTCACGCACCCACAGCGTCTGCACGAAGCCGGTCCGGCCCCACGTCCAGCCGTGCAGGCCCGCCACCAGCTCGCCGCCGGCGTCCCGCACGAAGATCGCCAGCCACCGCCCGTCGTCGCAGCCGGTGACGGCGGCGCTGTGCTCGTACAGCCGCTCGTTCAGCGCGGCGACGTCGTCGCGGGAAGGCGCCTCGTCGATGGAGAGATCGGCGGAGAGGTCGTCCATGCGTCAGTGGTCGGTGACCGATGGTGCCGAAGGGGGGACTCGAACCCCCACGGGTTGCCCCACACGCCCCTCAAACGTGCGCGTCTGCCAGTTCCGCCACTTCGGCCCGAGGTGGACGAGTGCGCAGTATACCGTCAGCGCCCGCGGGAGACAACGCCGCGGCTCTGCCGCAGCCGCGGATCGAGCGCATCGCGAATGCCCTCGCCGAGCAGGTTGTAGGACAGCACCGTGACCAGGATGGCGAGGCCCGGGTAGAGCGACAGCCACCACGCCAGCTCGATGGCGTCCTTGCCCTCGTTGAGGATGTTGCCCCACGTGGCGTGCGGCGGCTGCACGCCGAGCCCCAGGAACGACAGGCCCGACTCGGTGAGGATCGCGGCCGGGATGCCGAGCGTCATCGCCACCAGCACCGGCGCCATCGCGTTGGGCAGGATGTGGCGCCACACGATGCGGAAGCCGCTGGCGCCGATGGACTGCGACCAGACGACGAACTCGCGCTCCTTGAGGGCCAGGAACTCCGCCCGCACCAGCCGGGCCACGCCCATCCAGCCGGTGAGGCCGATCACCGCCATGATCGTCCAGATCGACGGCTTGAGGAAGGCCAGCACGGCCAGCAGGAGGAAGAAGCGCGGGAACACGAGCATCAGGTCCACCAGCCGCATGATCACCGCGTCCGTCGCGCCGCCGTTGTAGCCGGCCGAGGAGCCGAGCGTGATCCCGATGAAGGCCGCGATGCCGACCGACACGAAGCCGACCGCCAGCGAGACGCGGGCGCCGAAGAGCATGCGCGAGAGCACGTCGCGGCCGAGCTGGTCGGTGCCGAGGATGTGCGCGCGCGAGGGCCGGTCGAGGATCTTGTTCACGTCGGGCCGGTTGGGATCCCACGGCGCGATCAGCGGCGCCAGGATCGCCAGCAGCGCCAGGCAGGCGACGACCACGCCGCCCACGAGGGCCAGGCGGTTGCGGGCCAGCGCCGTCCAGAACGCGCGCACGCGTCAGCGCCGCCGGCGGCCCACGCGGATGCGCGGGTCGACCAGGCTGTAGGCGACGTCGGCGGCCAGGTTCGCCAGCAGCGTCAGCGTGGAGACGATGACGAGGTTGCCCATCAGCACCGGGTAGTCGCGCTCGAACGCCGCCTGCACCATCAGCTGCCCCATGCCGGGGATGGCGAAGATCGACTCCACGATCACGCTGCCGCCGATGAGCCCCGGCAGCGACAGCCCGAGGATGGTGACGATCGGCAGCATCGCGTTGCGCAGCGCGTGCTTGCCGACGACCACACGCTCGGCCAGCCCCTTGGCGCGCGCGGACTGGATGTAGTCCTGGCGGATGACCTCCAGCATGCTCTGCCGCATGTAGCGCGAGAAGCCGGCCAGTCCGCCGAACGTCGCCACCAGGATCGGCAGCGCCAGGTGGCCGAGGAAGTCCAGCTGCTGGCGCCAGAACGACAGGTACTCCCAGTTCATCGAGCGCAGGCCGGAGATCGGCAGCCAGCCGAGCTGCACGCCGAACAGGATCATGAGCAGCAGCGCCAGCCAGAAGTCCGGCGTCGCGAAGCCGAGGAAGACGAAGATGGTGGTGATCTTGTCGAACGTCGAGTACTGCCGCGTGGCCGACAGCACGCCGATCGGCACCGCCAGCGCGACGATGATCAGCATCTCGACGATGTTGAGCAGCAGCGTGATCGGCAGGCGCTCGGCGATCATGGACAGGACCGGGCGGCCGTGCGGCGCGAACGAGTGCCCGAGATCGAGGCGCGCCAGGCGGCCGAGCCAGCTCAGGTACTGCACGTACAGCGGCTGGTCGAGACCGTAGATCTCGACGAGCTGCTTGTAGATCTCCGGCGTGATCGGCTGCTCGCCGCTCCCGGCGATCACCGCCGCCGGATCGCCGGGCGCGAGATGGATCACCGCGAAGGACAGGAACGTGATGCCGATGAGCAGCGGCAGCGCGAGCAGCAGGCGCCGCAGAGCGTACGCGAGCATGGAGCGCCTATTCTACGTCAGGCGGCCGGGGGGCCGCCGCCGGCGGTCATTCCGCCGTGTAGCGCTGCAGCGCCTTGGGCACGAACCAGTCGGTGAAGTTCCAGCCCATTCCCGCCGGCCCCGGGTTGACCCCGTGGACCCGGTTGGAAACCACGTTCAGCTCGTCGCGCCAGTAGAGGAAGATCACCGGCTGGTCGGCGGCCAGCATCTCGTGCAGCCGCTGGTAGTAACGCACGCGCTCGGCCTGGTGACACGTCGAGCGGCCGGCCTCCAGCAGGGCGTCCACCTCGCGGTTGGAGTAGGAGATGTGGTTGAGCTGGTCCGGCCCCATCTGTGAGGAGTGCCAGATGACGTACTGGTCGGGATCGGTGCCGGTGTTCCAGCCGAGCACGATGGCCTCGAACTGCCGCGTCTTGACGTGCTCCTTGAGCAGCGTTGCCCACTCGAGGATGCGGATCTCCACGCCCACGCCCAGCTCGCGCAGCGAGGCCTGGATGATCTCGGCGATCTTCTTGCGCTCGTCGTTGCCCTGGTTGGTGAGCAGCTCGAAGGTGAACGGCTTGCCGTCCTTCTCGAGCAGCCCCTGCTCGTTGCGCTTCCAGCCGGCCTCGGTCAGCAGCGCCTGCGCGCGCTTGAGGTCGTAGGGGATCGGCTTCACCGCCGGGTTGTCCGCCCACATCCCCGGCCGGAACGGCCCGGTCGCCTCGCGGCCCAGCCCGAGCACGACGCCGTCGAGCAGGCCCTGCTTGTTGATGGCGTGGGCGAACGCCAGCCGCACGCGGCGGTCGGCGAAGCGCGGGTCCTTGAGGTTGAAGCCGAAGTAGGTGTAGCCGGCGCCGGCGTAGCGGTACTTGTTGTAGGCCTTGTCGAAGGCCGGATACTCCGTCTGCCGCGCGTACTGCAGCGCCGTCAGCCCCGCCACGTCCACGCCCTTGGCCTTCACCTCGAGGAAGATCGTGGCCTGGCTGGGAATGATGCGGTAGACGACCCGGGAGATGTGCGGCGCGCCCTTGAAGTAGTCGCGGTTGGCGACCACGACGACCTTCTCGCCGCTCTTCATCTCCTTGAAGCGGTAGGGGCCGGTGCCGACCGGCGCCGTCCAGTTCTGCGGCGCCTCCTTGAGCTTGCCGGACTTGACCCAGCTGTCCAGCAGGTGGCGCGGCAGCATCGGCATCCCCCACGACAGCAGCGCCTTGGCGTAGGGCCGCTTGTACTTCACGCGCACCGCGGTGCGGCCCACCGCCTCCACGCGATCGACGTCCTGGAAGTCCGAGCGGTAGGGACTCGGCGTCTTGGGATTCACCGTGGTCTCCCAGGTGAACACCACGTCGTCGGCAGTGAACGGCTGGCCGTCGTGCCAGCGCACGTTGTCGTTCAGCTGGAAGTCGAGCGTGAGACAGTCCTTGGAGAACGTCCACGACTTGGCCAGGTCGCCGATGATGTTGAGCTCGCGGTCGAGCGTGACGAGGCCGTTGTACATGAAGTCGCCGACCGCGTGCGAGGCCGAGTCGCTGGTGATGTTGGGGATGAGGCCGGAGACGTTGCCGATCGAGGCCTCGATCAGCGTGTCGCCGTCGGCGGGGGCCGGCGCCCCCGTCTTGGCCTCGGGGCCGGCGTCGCTCGTCTCGCCGAGGCAGCCGGCGACGACGGCGGTCAGCGTGAAGACGGCGGCGAATCGGCGGAGCGCGCTCATGCCCGGCGCCCGTTCACTTTCCGGGCGCGGCCGGCGCCGGCGTTGACGGCGCGGGCCCCGACGAC
>DASSLH010000514.1:0-4874 GCA_035689625.1 Candidatus Methylomirabilota bacterium
TCCCGAGGTCGCCGGGGCCGTCGCCGGGCCGCTGGCGCAGCCGGCCAGCACCGCGCCCAGCACGATCGCCGTCAGCCCGCACCGCCGCAGTCGCGCCGTCATCCGCGAGAGCCTATCACGATCCTGTCGCGAGCCAGCGCCTGCCGCCGGCGGGCGAAGGCGCGGGCCGCGTCCCAGAGCCGGATGCCGAGCAGCACGGCGAGGATCGCCGCGTACACCCACGGCTGCACGAGCACCTTCTTGGCCAGCCAGATGTAGTGCAGTGCCGCCAGCACGCCGGCGACGTAGATCAGCCGGTGCAGCCGGCGCCAGCGCGCGCCGCCGAGGCGCTTGATCATGCCGGTCGTGGAGGTCGCGGCCAGCGGCGCCAGCAGCAGGAAGGCGCTGACGCCGACCGTGATCCACGGCCGCTTGGCGATGTCCTGGCCCATCGTGTGCCAGTCGAAGAAGTGGTCGAGCACGATCCAGACGGCGAAGTGCAGCGTCACGTAGAAGAACGCCAGCAGGCCGAGCAGCCGCCGCAGCGTGATCGGCCAGCTCACGCCCAGCAGCAGCCGCAGCGGCGTCAGCGCCAGCGTGGCCAGCAGCAGGCGGAACGCCGTCTGGCCCAGCTCGCGCGTGACGTACTCGATGGGATTGACCGTGAGGTCGTCCGTCCACCAGCCCCACAGCAGGTGCGCGAGCGGCGCCAGCGCCACCAGCCAGACGACGGTCTTCAGCGCGACCCGGCCGCGGGTCGTCACGCTCAGTAGTACTTCTTGAGATCCATCCCCGCATAGAGCGAGGCGACCTGGTCGGCGTAGCCGTTGAACATGAGCGTCTTGCGGCGGCGGAACTCGCCGATGCGGCGCTCGGTGCCCTGGCTCCAGCGCGGGTGATCCACGTTGGGGTTCACGTTGGAATAGAAGCCGTACTCCTGCGGCGCCGCCTTGTTCCAGGCGGTCGGCGGCTCGGTGTCGGTCAGCCGGATGCGGACGATGGACTTGGCGCTCTTGAAGCCGTACTTCCACGGGATGACGACGCGCACGGGCGCGCCGTTCTGGTTGGGCAGCACGTGGCCGTACATCCCCAGCGTCAGCAGCGTGAGCGGGTGCATGGCCTCGTCCAGCCGCAGTCCCTCCGTGTAGGGCCAGTCGAGCGTGCCACCGAAGAAGCCGCCCTTCTGCCCGGGGAATTGCTCGGGGTCCTTCAGCGTCGTGAACTCGACGTACTTGGCGCCCGGCCGCGGTTCGACCTGCTTGAGCAGCACGGCGAGCGGATACCCGATCCAGGGGATCACCATGGACCACGCCTCCACGCAGCGCAGCGCGTAGATGCGCTCCTCCAGGGGGGCCAGCTTGAGGATCTCCCCGATGTCGAACGTGCGCGGCTTCGCGACCAGGCCATCCACCTGCACGTGCCACGGCCGCGGCTTGAGCGTGCCGCCCAGCCGGGAGGGATCGTCCTTGTTGACGCCGAACTCGTAGAAGTTGTTGTACGTCGTCGCCGCCTCGACCTTCGTCGGCGGATCGGCGACCCGGTAGGCCGCATTCGGCGTCGCCGCCAGCGCCGCCGTGGCCGGCGCGCTCACCGCCGCCGTCGCCTCGCCGCCGGTGTCGCAGCCGACGGCGGCCAGCGCCAGCGCCCCGGCCATCAGCTCGCGGCGGCTGAGATAGACCTTCTCGGGCGTCACGTCGGAGTAGCGCAGGCGCATGAATCCTCCCTCAGCGCTCGGCCAGCAGGCGCTGGATGGTGGCCTCGGTCTCGGCGTACTGCCCCTCGCCGATGTGGCGATAGCGCACGACGCCGCGCCGGTCCACCAGGACCAGCGTCGGCCACGCCCGCACGCCCCACCGGTTCCAGATCGTCATGTCGTTGTCCTGCACGACCGGATAGCGCACGCCGAGGCGTCCGGTCGCGGCCACCACCTTGTCGTACGGCCTCTCCCAGACGAACTCCGGGCTGTGCACGCCGACGACGGTGAGCCCGGCGGCCGCGTACCGCGCATGCCAGTCCCGCAACTGCGGGATCGTGTTCTGGCAGTTGATTCAGCCGTACGTCCAGAAGTCCACGAGCACCACGCGGCCGCGCAGCCCGGCCAGCGTCAGCGGCGCGCTGTTGATCCACGGCCCGCCGGCGACGTCGGGCGCGGCCCCGCCCGGCCGCGGCTGGGCGCCGGCCGCCGCCGCCAGCAGCAGCAGGAGCACGGCCATCGTCCCGGCACGCCTCGTCATCCCTTCGATCATCGTCCCGATCACCTCCGCCGTCGAGCCTTTCGACACGCGCGCCGGCGCCCGGGATTCGCCCGCGGGGGTACAGTGGAGCGCCATGGCCCGCGTCGTCCTCAACGAACCCGGCCGCGACGCCGCCGTCGAGCCGGGCGCCGCCGCCGAGCGCCTGCAGGCGGCGATGCTGGCCGCGCTGGCCGCCCACACCGGCGCCGACGGTTGTGTGGACTACGGCCGGCTGCGCGCCTCGGATGCCTTCGCGGCCGCCGAGAACGCGGCCCGTGCCCTGCCCGGCGTCCGGCTGGCGACGCTGAGCGGGCGACCCGCCCGGCTGGCGTTCTGGATCAACGTCTACAACGCGCTCGTGCTGCACGGCATCGTGCGGCTCGGCGTGCGCACCAGCGTGCGGCGCGTCTGGAACTTCTTCGGCCGCGTGAGCTACCGCGTCGGCCCGTGGCGCCTCTCGCTGGACGAGATCGAGCACGGCCTCCTGCGCGACAACCGCCGGCGCCCGCTGCCGCCGCTGCGGCCGTTCGGCGCCGCCGACCCGCGCCGCGCGCTGGCCGTCAACCCGCCCGACCCACGCTATCACTTCGCGGTGACGTGCGGCGCGGCCTCCTGCCCGCCGGTCGGCGTGTACCGGGCGGAGGCGATCGACGCGCAGCTGGCGCTGGCCACCCGCAACTTCGTCAACCAGGAGGTCTCGCTCGCCGACGGGCGGCTGGCCTGCTCGCGCCTCTTCAAGTGGTACCGCCGCGACTTCGAGGCGGCCGGCGGCCTGCGCGCGTTCCTCCTCGAGCACCTCGACGACTCGCCCGCGCGGGCGGCGCTGCTCGCCGGCGCCGCGCCGTGCGCCGCCTTCACCCGCTATCGATGGACGCTCCAGCACCAGGCGGCCGACTGACGCTCGCGCCGCCGGCGCCCACGGTGCCGTTCCGCCACCTCACCGCGCTGTGGGTGCAGGTGACGGGCACGTGGTGCAACCTCGCCTGCGCGCACTGCATCAACGCCAGCGGGCCGCGCGAGCCGTGGCTGGCGCCGATGCCGGGCGAGGACGTCCGGCGCTGGATCGAGGAGGCCGTCGCGCTCGGCGTCAAGGAGATCTACTTCACCGGCGGCGAGCCGCTGCTGCACCGCGAGATCGTCCCGCTGGTCGAGTTCGCGCTCGAGCGCGCGCCCACCACCGTGCTGACCAACGGCACGCTCGTCGACGAGCCGATGGCCGACCGGCTGGCCGCCCTCGCCGCCCGGGCGCGTTACACGCTGGAGATCCGCGTCAGCCTCGATCATCCCGAGCCCGAGCGCAACGACGCGATCCGGGGGCGCGGCGCCTTCGCGCGGGCGCTGGCCGCCGTGCGGCGCCTCGACGCCCGCGGGCTGCTACCCATCCTCACCGCCACCGAGACGCCCGCGGCCGGCGACGGTCTCTACGATCGCCTGCGCGCGCTGCTGCTGGCGGCCGGCATCGGCAAGCCGCGCGTGAAGATCCTGCCGCTGTTCCCGGCCGGGCGCATGGACGGTCACGGCGGCGGCGGCGTCAGCGCCGAGATGCTGGACGCGGACGCTGCCGGCCGGCTGCAGTGCTCCGAGGCGCGCGCCGTCGCCGCCGGCGGCGTCTACGCCTGCCCGATCCTGGCCGGCCTGCCCGAGGCGCGCATGCCGGGCGCGACGCTGGCCGAGGCGCTCGTCGCCAACCGCCTGCCCCATCCGGCCTGCGGGGTGTGCTGGCAGACGGGCTCGAGCTGCCGCAACGCATGACGACGCTCACCGAGCCCCGTGCCTTTCGCCGGATCGCCGTGCTCGGCGGCATCTACGCGAACAGCCACGCGCTCGGCGCCGCGCTGGCCGACATCGCCGGGCGCGACGCGGACGCGATCTTCTGCCTGGGCGACCTGGGCGGCTTCGGCCCGCATCCCGACCGCGTGGTCCCGCTGCTGCGCCAGGCCGGTGTGCGCGTGATCCAGGGCAACTACGACCAGGCGATCGCGCTCGGCCACGACGACTGCGGCTGCGGCTACACCGACCCGCGCGACAACCGCTTCGCGCGCATCAGCTACGCCTACACGCTGGCCCGCACGTCGAGCGAGCACCGGCGCTGGCTCGCCGCGCTGCCCGGCCACCGCCGCCTCCGCCTCGGCGAGCGCGAGGCACTGCTCTGCCACGGCTCGCCGCGCGCGATCGCCGAGTTCCTGTGGGAGTCCACGACACCCGACGGCCTGGTGGCGCGGCTGCTCGACGCCGCGCGCGCCGAGCTGATCCTGTGCACCCACAGCGGGATCAAGTGGCGCCGGCGCCTGCCCGACGGCCGCGATCTCGTCAACGTGGGCGTGATCGGCCGGCCCGAGAACGACGGCACGCCGCGCGTCTGGTACACGCTGCTGACCGCCGAGGCGGGCCGCGACCTCGCCGTCGACTTCGTGCCGGTGCACTACGATCACGAGGCGCTCGCCCGGGAGATGGCGGCCGAGGGGCTGCCGGCCGAGTTCGTCGAGACCGTGCGCACGGGCTGGTGGACGACGTGCCTGGAAGTGCTGCCGGGGCGCGAGCGGGCGCGCGGACGGTTCTGATGGGCCAGCGCCTGTCCATCGTCATCCCCGTCCGCAACGACGCCGCCGCGCTCGCCCGCACGCTCGAACACCTGGCCGCCCGGCGGGACCTGGGCGAGGC
>DASSLH010000515.1:0-4976 GCA_035689625.1 Candidatus Methylomirabilota bacterium
AGTGCAGCTCGCGCCCGCGCACGACGCGCGGGTCGTGGACGCCGGCCGCCGCCGCCAGCGTGGCCGGGAGCTTCTCCGGCAGGCTCATGGCGCCACGATCGTCGCGATGCGCGTGAGCAGGCCGCTCACCGCCGCCGGCACCGTGACGCCCAGCACGAACAGCGCCGCCAGGCAGCCGCCCAGCGGGATCAGCGCCCAGCGACTGGGCTCGCCGGTCGCCACGTCCTCGGGCGGCGCGCCGTAGAGCATGCGGTTGAGGTGTGAGATGACGCCCACGAAGCCGATCGCCAGCAGCGCCAGCACCAGCGCGATCAGCGCCGGCCGGCCGGCGACGAAGCCGGCGCGCACCAGCGCGAACTCGGAGACGAACAGCCCGAACGGCGGCAGCCCGACGACCGCCAGCATGCCGGCCGCGAACAGCCCGCCCGTCCACGGCATCACGCGCAGCAGCCCGGACACGCCGTGGATCTCGGCGGTGCGGTAGCGGTGCAGGACGCGGCCGGCCAGCAGGAACATCATCGACTTGGCGACGCTGTGGTTGAGCAGGTGGAGCATGGCGGCGAAGATGCCGAGCGGTCCCAGCGCCAGCCCCACGCAGACCAGCCCGGTGTGCTCGATGCTCGAGTACGCGAGCAGGCGCTTGTAGTTGCGCTGGGCCACCAGGCTGAGGCTTCCGATCGCCAGCGACAGCACGCCGAGCAGCACGATCATGTTCTCGGCGAAGCCGGTGCCGACCGCGGCGCGCACGACGGCCTGCCAGCGCACGACCGCGTAGAGCGCGACCGCCAGCAGCACGCCCGACATCATCGCGCTCAGCGCCGCGGGCGCCTCGGAGTGCGCGTCGGGCAGCCACGTGTGCATCGGCGCCAGCCCGGCCTTGGTGCCGTAGCCGATGAGGATGAAGACGAACGCCAGCTGGATCACGCGCGGGTTCAGGGCGGGGGCGGCGTCGCGCAGCACCGTCCAGTTCAGCGCGACGGTCTCGCGGCCGACCAGCGTGACGAAGTCGAAGTAGGCCAGCACGGTGCCGGCGAACGCCAGCGCGATGCCGACCGAGCCGATCAGGACGTACTTCCACGAGGCCTCGACCGAGGCCCGGCTGCGGTGCAGCGGGATCAGCAGCGCCGAGGTGATGGTGGTCGCCTCGATCGCCACCCACATGAAGCCGACGTTGTCGGTCGTCACCGCGAACAGCATCGTGAACGCAAACAGGTTGGCGAAGACGCGGAAGCGCCGAGCCTGCCGCGCGTCCCAGCCATCGTCGGCCAGGCCGGGACCGAGCCAGGCGGCCAGCGTCGCCACGCCGCTCACGCACAGCGCCAGCAGCGTGGAGAGCGCGTCGGCGCGCAGCAGGTCGTCGGGCCCGGCCACCGGCACCTCGCCGCCCAGCACGGCGACCCACAGCGCGACGGCGCCGGCGAGGGAGACGAGGGACAGCCCCGCGTTGGCCCAGCCGACGGCGGCGCGGTAGGGACGCACGATCGCGGCCAGCAGCGCGCTGGCGAGCGGCGGCAGGAGCAGGAGCAGGAAGCTCATGGGCTCAGTGCCGCAGCCGGTCGAGCTGGTCGACGTCCATCGTGTCGAACGTCTCGTGGATGCGGTACACGAAGATCTGCATCACCAGGAAGCCCATGAGCGCGTCGAGGAAGACGCCCAGCTCGACGATGAGCGGGATGCCGTAGGTTCCCAGGATTGCCAGCAGCGCGATGCCGTTCTCCAGCATGAGGAAGCCGACGACCTGCGTGAGCGCCTTCTTGCGGCTGACGACGACGAAGAGGCTGACGAGCACCAGTCCCATCGCCAGCGGCATGCCGGCCCGCGTCGGCAGCTCGCTGGCGGCCACCACCGGCCGCATCACCGCGTAGCCGAAGAGCACCAGCACGCCGGCGATCAGCAGGGACGTCGCGGTGTTGACGTAGGGCGCCAGCTCGCTCTCGCTCGTGAAGCGGCGCTCCATGCGGCCGAGCAGCCGCGGGATCGCCATGCCCTTGACGACGAAGAGCAGGCAGGCGATGAGGTACAGCTCCCGCTCGCCGCCGAACCAGCCGACCGTCGCCGCCACGCCGGCCAGCACGATGGACTGCCAGGTGAAGGCGTTGACGTAGGCCGGCACGCGGCGCCGCCAGAGCAGCACGAGGCCGAAGATCAGCACCAGGCTCGACTGCAGCACCACCAGCTGGGCGAACAGCGATTGCATCCTCTACCTCGCCAGGAACGACGACGTGACGGCCAGCAGCGCCAGCACGAACGAGGCGCTGAGCAGCTCGGGAACGCGGAAGAGTCGCAGCTTCGCCACCCGCGTCTCCAGCACGGCGACGGCCACGGCGAGCACGGCCAGCTTCACGAGCAGGCTGGCGACGGCCAGCGCGAGCGCGCCCGGCGTCAGCGCGACGGCCACGCCCCACGGCACGAACAGGTTGCCGAGCAGCGCGAAGAAGACGAGCAGCTTGAGCGCCGAGGCCCACTCGATCAGCGCCAGGTAGCGGCCGGAGTACTCGAGCACCATCGCCTCGTGGATCATCGTCAGCTCCAGGTGCGTGGCGGGGTTGTCGATCGGCAGGCGCCCGGTCTCGGCCAGCATGACGACGAACAGCGCGGCGAAGGCCAGCAGGTGGCCCGGGCTGAGGGCAGCACCCGGATTCGTCATCGTGCGGGCGACGATCTGGCCGAGGTTCGTGGAGCCGGCGCCCAGCGCGAGGGCGAAGATGGCCAGCGCCACCGTCGGCTCGGCCAGGGCCGAGATCGTCATCTCGCGGCTGGAGCCCATGCCGCCGAACGCCGAGCCCGGATCGAGCCCGGCCAGCGCGAGGAAGAACGTGCCGAGCAGGAGCAGGTAGACGACGACCAGGAGGTCGCCGACGGCGTCGAGCGGCGTCGGCACCGCCAGCCACGGCAGGAGCGCGGCGACCGCGACCGCGGCCGCGAACACGACGAAGGGCGCCGCCCGGAAGATCCACGAGGCGTTCTCGGAGACCACGACCTCCTTGCCGAACAGCTTGCGCAGCTCGAAGTACGGCTGCCACGCGGGCGCCCCGCGCCGGTTCTGCAGCCGCGCCTTGAGCCAGCGCAGCGTGCCAACCAGGCCGGGCGCCAGCGTGAGCGCGAGCGCCAGCTGCGCGAGCTGGACGAGCACCGCGGTCATCGCGAGCACCGCGCGGCCAGCAGCAGCACGACCAGTGCCAGCGTGAGGTAGCCCAGGTAGAGATGCACCGAGCCGGCCTGCAGGCGCCGCACCACGGCGGACGCCGCCCGCAGCAGCCGCAGCGCCGGCTCGTACAGGAGCCGCTCGAAGCCCGGATGGATCTCGCTGTGGTACACGATCGACTGCACGAAGTACTTCGAGTCCGGGTGGAAGTCGATGGACAGGTCCTCGGTCGGGCGATAGAGCTCGGCGAAGACGCGGCGCAGCGGCTCGGCGTACGCCGTCGCCGTGTACTCCATGCGCGGCGTCTGGCCGATCCGGCCACAGCCCCACGTCGCGCCCGACCGCAGGCCGCGGTTGGCCAGCAGCCGCAGCGCCAGCCACGTCGCCGCTCCGATCAGCACGAGGCCGCCGGCCACGAGCACGGGCGACATCTGTCCGACGGTGCCCGTCACCCCGAGCGGCAGCGCTAGCGTGAATCCGACGGCGACGGGCGGCAGGCCGCCCAGCCCGACCACGACGCTGGCGAGCGCGGGCACGAGCAGGAACGGCCCCAGCCCCAGCGCGACGCACGTCAGCGCCAGCACCGTCATGCCGACCTGCATGGATGGCAGCGCCTCGCGGGCGTGGGCGGCGGCGTCGGAGCGCGGCAGCGCCAGGAAGGTGATCCCGAACGCCTTCGCAAAGCAGGCGACGGCCAGGCCGCTGGTCAGCGCCAGCATGGCGGCAGCGATCGGCATGATCACGCTCACGTCGGGCCGGGGCAGCGCGGCGCCGCCCAGCAGCGTCTGGAACACGAGCCATTCCGAGGCGAAGCCGTTGAGCGGCGGCAGGGCGGCGATGGCGGCCGACCCCACCAGAAACAGCAGCGCCGTGCGGGGCATGCGCTTGATCAGCCCGCCGAGCGCCTCCATGTTCCGCGTGTGGGTGGCGTGCAGGACCGAGCCGGCGCCCAGGAAGAGCAGGCCCTTGAAGCAGGCGTGGTTCAGCGTGTGGTATAGGCCGGCCACGAGCCCCAGCACGGCGAGCGCCGGCTGACCGTAGCTGTGGAACACCAGGCCGGCGCCGATGCCGATGAAGATGATGCCGATGTTCTCCACGGAGTGATAGGCGAGCAGCCGCTTGAGGTCGTGCTCCATGAGCGCGTAGAGCACGCCGAGCAGCGCGGAGACGGCGCCCAGCGCCAGCACGGCGCCGCCCCACCAGGCGGGGCCGCCGCCGAGCAGGTCGAGGACGACGCGCAGCAGCCCGTAGACGCCCATCTTGATGATCACGCCGGACATGAGCGCCGAGACGTGGCTGGGCGCGACCGGATGCGCCATCGGCAGCCAGACGTGCAGCGGCACCAGCCCCGCCTTGGCGCCGAAGCCGACCAGCGCGAGCACGAAGACGAGACTCCGCACCAGCGGCGTCAGGGACGCGGTCCGCATCGCGGCGAACGAGGCGGTCGGCTCGCCGGCCGCCATCAGCAGGAAGGCGGCGACCAGCGCGACGAAACCGGCGTGGGTGACCGCCAGATACCAGTTCGCCGCCCGGACGGTGCCGGGCTGGTCGTGCTCGGTGAGGACCAGCAGGTAGCCGGCGAGCGACATGATCTCCCACGCCAGCAGGAACGTGAGGGCATCGTCGGCCGCCACCTGCAGCACGAGGGAGAGCAGCAGCACGTTGAACGTGGCGCCCAGCAGGCGCAGCGAGTAGCGTCCCTCGTAGGACGCCGCGTAGCCGAAGCCGTAGACGGCCGCCGCCAGCCCGCTCAGGCCGATGACGACGAGGAAGAAGGCGCTGAGGCCGTCGACGCGCAGCGCGACGCCCGCGAGCAGCAGCGAGGGCCAGC
>DASSLH010000516.1:0-2773 GCA_035689625.1 Candidatus Methylomirabilota bacterium
GGGACGTGCACGTCTGGGCGCGCGACGAGTGGGACGTCGCGCTCGCCGACGACACCGTCTGGCGGCTGGTCCACGACCGCCTCAGCGACACCTGGCTCCTCGACGCCGTCTATGACTGACGTGACCCGCCGCGTGATGCGCGCGCCCGGCGCGGCCGAGGGCCGCCCCTGGCCGCGCGCGTCGCGTGACCGTCGCGCCGGCCGGTGCGTGAGCGATGTTCGTTGAGCTGCACGCGCAGAGCGCGTTCACGTTCCTCGAGGGCGCCGAGCAGCCGGAGGCGCTCGCCGACGCCGCTGCGCGGCTCGGGATGCCGGCGCTGGCGCTGGTGGACCGTGACGGCGTGTACGGCGCCGCGCGCTTCCATCGCGCGGCCGAGAACGCCGGGCTGCGCGCGATCGTCGGCAGCGAGATCACGCTGGCCGACGGCTCGCGGCTGCCGCTGCTGGTCGAGGACCGCGACGGCTATCGCAACCTCTGCCGGCTGATCACGCGCCTGAAGCTCGGCGCCGCCAAGGGCGCCGGCCGCATCGCGCTCGACGACCTGGCGCCCTACGCCGAGGGCCTGGTGTGCCTGACCGGCGGCGGCCAGGGGCCGCTGGCCGCCGCCGTGGCCGCCGGCGACCGCGCGCGCGCCCGCGCGATCCTCGATCGGCTCGCCGGCATCTTCGGGCGCGCCGGCTGCTTCGTGGAGCTGCAGCGCCACCTCGATCGCGAGCAGGAGCGCGACCTGCAGCGGCTGGTGCGGCTCGCGCGCGACGCGCGGCTGCCGCTGCTGGCCAGCAACCAGCCGCTGTACTGCCGGCCCGGCGGCCGCGCGGTCGCCGACGTCTTCACCTGCATCCACGAGAAGACCGACCTCGACCACGCCGGCCGGCGGCTGGCGCGCAACGGCGAGCGCGAGCTGCGGGGCGGTCTGGAGATGGCCCAGCGCTTCCGCGACCTGCCGGAGGCGCTCGCGACCTCGAGCGAGCTGGCGATGCGGCTGGCGTTCACGCTCAAGAACCTCGGCTATCGCTTCCCGGACTTCCCGCTGCCGCCCGACACCAGCGCGCTCGAGCACCTGCGCGAGCTCGCGCGGGCCGGCGCGCGGCGGCGCTACGGCGAGGGGCCGCTGGCCGTCCGCGCGCGACGGCAGATCGAGCACGAGCTGGCGATCATCGGCCGGCTCGACCTCGCCGGCTACTTCCTGATCGTCTGGGACATCGTCGAGTTCTGCCGGGCCAACGACATCCTCGTGCAGGGCCGGGGCTCGGCCGCCAACAGCGCGGTGTGCTACGCGCTCGGCATCACCGCCGTGGATCCCGTCGGCATGGACCTGCTGTTCGAGCGCTTCCTCAGCGAGGCGCGCGGCGAGTGGCCGGACATCGATCTCGACCTGCCGAGCGGCGAGCGGCGCGAGGCCGCCATCCAGTACGTGTACCGCCGCTACGGTCGCCACGGCGCCGGCATGACCGCCAACGTCATCACGTACCGCGGGCGCAGCGCCGCCCGCGAGGTCGGCAAGGCGCTCGGCCTGCCCGGCGAGCTTCAGGATCGTCTCGCCCGGCTGGTGTCGACCTGGGGCTTCCAGGATCCCGAGGACCTGCTCACGAAGCATCTCGCCGAGGCCGGCTGCGATCCGCGCCATCCGCGCCTGCGCAAGTTCGCCGCGCTGTGGACGCGCCTGCAAGATCTGCCGCGGCATCTCGGCCAGCACCCCGGCGGCATGGTCGTCGCCGCCGGCCGCCTCGACGACGTCGTGCCGCTGGAGCCGGCGACGATGCCGGGGCGCGTGGTCATCCAGTGGGACCAGGACGACTGCGCGGCGCTCGGCATCGTCAAGGTGGACCTGCTCGGCCTGCGCATGATGTCCGTGCTCCAGGACTCCATCCGGCTCGTGGGCGAGCGCGGCGGCCACGTGGATCTCGCGCGGCTACCGCCCGACGACCCCCAGGTCTACGCGCAGCTGCAGCAGGCCGACACGATCGGCGTGTTCCAGGTCGAGAGCCGCGCGCAGATGGCGACGCTCCCGCGGATTCACCCGGAACGTTTCTACGACCTCGTCGTGCAGGTCGCGATCATCCGGCCCGGCCCGATCGTGGGTGACATGGTGCATCCCTACATTCGCCGCCGCCGCGGCCGCGAGCCGGTCAGCTATCCGCACCCGAGCCTGGAGCCGATCCTGGCCCGCACGCTCGGCGTGCCGCTGTTCCAGGAGCAGCTGCTGCGCATGGCGATGGTGGCGGCCGGCTTCAGCGGCACCGAGGCCGAGGAGCTGCGGCGCGCGTTCGGGTTCAAGCGCAGCGAGCGCCGCATGGTCGAGATCGAGGCCAAGCTGCGGGCCGGCATGGCCCGGCAGGGGATCGAGGGGCCGGCCGCCGACGAGATCGTGCACGCGATCACCGCGTTCGCGCTCTACGGCTTCCCCGAGTCGCACGCCTCGAGCTTCGCGCTGCTCGCCTACGCCAGCGCCTGGCTGAAGGTGCGGCATCCGGCGGCGTTCTACGCGGCGCTGCTCAACAACCAGCCGATGGGTTTCTACCACGCGGCCACGATCGTGAAGGACGCGCAGCGGCACGGCCTCGTCGTGCGGCCGATCGACGCCACGCGCTCGGCGTGGGACTGCACGATCGAGGACGGCGGCGGCGCCGACGCCGTGCGGCTGGGCCTGCGCTACGTCAAGGGCCTGCGCGAGCGGGCCGGGCGCGCGCTGCTCGCCGCGCGCGCCGAGCGCGCGTTCGCCTCGGTGGCCGACGTGATCGTGCGCGGCGGCCTCGACGCCGACGAGGCGCAG
>DASSLH010000517.1:0-4294 GCA_035689625.1 Candidatus Methylomirabilota bacterium
CGCAAAGGTCGTTCGCTCCCGGCAGCGCCGGTGAGCCTGCCGTCGGGCGTGCAGGTCCTCGGCGACCTGCCGCTCGCCATCGATCCCGACGAGGTGCTCCGCTTCCAGGGCTACCAGCGCGGCCGCGACGTCGCCGGCCCCGAGGTGCGCGCGCTGTTCGAGGAGGCGCTCGCCGAGGGCCGCCGCCTGATGGCGCCGCGAGCGGCAGTGCGCTGGGCGCCGGTCACGCGCGCGGAGGCCGACGCGCTCGAGGTCGAGGGCGAGCGGCTGACGATCCCGCGCATCGGCGCCGCGTGGGGGCCGGTCGAGCACGTGGCCGTCGCCGTGTGCACGATCGGCGAGGCCCTCGAGCGCCGGGTCGCCGCGCTGTGGGAGGCGCGCGAGCTGCCGCTGGCCTCGATGCTGGACAGCGTGGGCTCCGGCGCCGTCGAGAGCCTGGCCGAGCACGTCAACGACCTGCTCTGCCAGCAGGGCCTGCCGGGCCTGAAGGTCGCCAACCGCATCAGCCCCGGCTACGCCGACTGGGACGTGGCCGAGCAGCCGCGGCTGTTCCGCCTCTGCCCGGGCGCGTCGGCCGGCGTGTCGCTGAACGACGCCTGCGTGATGACGCCGGGCAAGTCGATCTCGCTGCTCGTGGGCGCCGGCGGTCACGCGCGCGTGGACCACTACTTCAGCCAGTGCGCGCGCTGCTGGCTGCGCGACTGCGCCTACCGCCGCGTGGCCGCCGGCCGGCTCACGGGCCACCGCTAGCCGGTCCATGATCCACGGGCGCCTTCCGTGGCCGCTCGTGTTCCAGGTGCTCGGCGTGATCGCCGTCGTGGCGTTCCTGGTGGCGACCTGGCAGCTCTGGCTGCTGGTGTTCATCGGCTTGATCATTGCCGCCGCCATTCTGCCGGCCGCGCGGCTCGGCGAGCGCTACCGCGTCCCGCGCGGCGTCACCGTGCTGGGCGCGTATCTGGTGGCCGCCGGCGTGCTGACGCTGATGGGGCGGCTGCTGTGGCCGGCGCTCAACGAGCAGTGGGCGCAGTTCAGCGAGCAGCTGCCGCGGCTGATCGAGAACGTCAAGAGCCGCTTCGGCGAGCTGCGCTACTTCCTCGACCGCTGGGGCGCCGAGCTGCCCTCCGCGAAGAGCGAGAGCCTGCAGGGCGTGGCCGGCACGCTGCTGGCGAGCACGGCGCGGGTGACCGCCGGCACCGTCGGCGCCGTCATCGAGCTGTTCGCGATCCTCGTGATCGCCTCCTACCTGGTGATCGACGCCCAGCACGTCGGCCGCACGCTGGTGGCGGTGCTGCCCCCTGGCTCGCGCGCGACCGCCACCCGGCTGGCGCCGGCGGTGCTGGACCGCATCGGCGGCTACGTGCGCGGCCAGCTGGTGTCGAGCGTCTGCGTGGGCGCCATCATCGCGCTGGCGCTCGCCGTGCTCGGCGTGCGCTACAGCCTGCTGATCGGCGCGATGGCGGCGGTCTTCAACGTCGTGCCGTTCGTGGGCGCCACGATCGCCGCCGTGCTGGCCGTGCTGGCCGCCGCCAACGACTCGCTGGGGCTGGCCCTGGCGACGCTGGTCACGATGGTGGCGGCCTCGGCAGTGGAGGGCAAGCTGCTGGCGCCCTACTTCGTGGGCCGTGCGACCGGGCTGCACCCGCTCGCGGTGCTGGTGGCGCTGCTGGCGGGCTTCCACCTCGCGGGGCTCGTCGGCGCCCTCGTCGCCGTGCCGTTCCTGGCCGGGCTCTGGGAGGTCGTGCGCACTCTCTGGGTCGAGCCGCGCCGTCACGCCTGAGCCGCGGCGCCGGAGTCGTGGTACCCTCCGCGCACCGTTTCCCCAAAGAGGAGGTTCTATGGCGACCCTCTTGATCAACGGGAAGTCCCGCACCATCGACGCCGCTCCCGACACGCCGCTGCTCTGGGTCATCCGCGAGCACCTGCAGCTGACCGGCACGAAGTTCGGCTGCGGCATGGCCCAGTGCGGCGCCTGCACCGTCCACCTGGACGGCCACGCCGTGCGCTCCTGCCAGATCACGCTCGCCCAGGCGGCGGGAAAGAAGATCACGACCATCGAGGGCCTGCATCCCGAGGGGCGCCACCCGCTGCAGCTGGCGTGGATCGCCGAGCAGGTGCCGCAGTGCGGCTACTGCCAGTCGGGCCAGATCATGCAGGCCGCCGACCTGCTGGCCCGCAAGCCCAACCCGACCGACGCCGAGATCGTCGACGCCATGTCCGGCAACATCTGCCGCTGCGCCACGTACCCGCGCATCAAGCGCGCGATCAAGCGCGCGGCGCAGCAGGGGGCCTAGCCATGACGACACCACTCTCCCGCCGCGCGTTCCTCGCCACGACGGCTGTCGGCGTCGGCCTCACGATTCGATTCCCGCTGCTCGGCTCCGGCGACGCAGCCGCCGCCGCCCTCTACGAGCCCAACGCCGTGCTCACGATCACGCCGGACGGCCTGGTAACCGTGCACATCACCAAGGCCGAGATGGGGCAGGGCGTGGGCACCGCGCTGGCCCAGATCGTCGCCGAGGAGCTGGAGGCCGACTGGAAGGACATCCGCGTCGACTATCCGGTCGCCGATGCGAAGTACGGCCTCATGCTGACCGGGGGCTCATGGTCCGTGAACTGGACGTTCGACGCGCTCTCGCGCGCCGGCGCCGCCGCTCGCCTGGCCCTGATCGATGCGGCCGCCGCGTCGTGGAAGGTCGCGCCGGGCGAGTGCGTCGCCGCCGGCGGCGTCGTGCGTCACCCGGCGACCGGCCGCTCGCTGAGCTACGGCGACATCGTCAAGCGCGTGCCGATCACCCGGACGTTCAGCGAGGAGGACCTCAAGAAGATCACGCTCAAGAAGCCCGCGGAGTACCGCGTGGTCGGCCGCTGGACGCCGCGCCTGGACATTCCCGAGAAGGTGAACGGCCGGGCGAAGTTCGGGATCGACGCCTTCCTGCCGGGCCTGGTCTACGCGAAGGTCGCCTATCCGCCCACCCGCGAGGGCGCCACGCGCACCACACTGGACGACAGCGCGGCCAAGAGGGTGAAGGGCTACGTGGCGACGGTCGCGCTGCCCGAGCTGGTCGCCGTCGTGGCGACGAGCTACGAGGCGGCCGTCAAGGCGCGCGACGCGCTCACGGTCGGCTGGGATCCCGGCCCCAACGCATCGGTCACCACGGAGACGATCTTCGCGAAGTTCGCCCAGGCCAAGGACGACCCGTCGCTGCAGGCCTGGCACGAGCAGGGGGACGTCAAGGGCGCCCTCGGCGGTGCCGCGAAGACGCACCAGGCCACCTACACCACCGACTACGTCGCCCACATGCAGATGGAGCCGATGAACTGCGTGGCCTTCTTCAGGGACGGCGTCTACGACATCTACACGGGCAGCCAGTTCCAGACCTTCGCCCTCGGCACGCTGGCCGCCGCGCTGAAGACCGAGAACAAGAACATCCGCCTGCACCAGGCATATCTTGGCGGCGGCTTCGGCCGGCGGCTGGAGCCCGACATCATCGTCGAGACGGCGCTGATCGCCCGCGAGATCAAGCGTCCCGTGAAGCTGATCCGCTCGCGCGAGGAGGACCTGCGGCGCGACTTCTATCGCTCGGCCACGCTGCAGGTGCTCAAGGCCGGGCTGGACGCCAGCGGCAAGCCGGTGGCGTGGGAGAACACGCTGGTCGCCTCGCACCCCGGCCGCCGCTGGGGCAAGGACTTCGTGGACAAGAAGGGCCTCGATCAGTTCGCCCTCAACGGCGCCGACCACGTCTACGACATCCCCAACCAGATCGTCCGCGCAATTCCCGTGGACACCGGCATCTCGGTGGGCTACGTGCGCGCGGTGGCGCCCAACTACACGTTCTTCGCCGTCGAGAGCTTCATCGACGACCTGGCCCGCCTGGCCGGCAAGGACCCGCTCGAGTACCGGCTGTCGCTGCTGGGCAACGCGCCGCGGCTGGCCACCGTGCTCAAGCTCGCCGCCGACAAGGCGGGCTGGGGCGCGCCATTGCCGGCGAACACCGCGCGAGGCATCGCCTGCGTGAGCGCGCAGGAGAAGAAGACGCCGACGTGGACCGCCTCGGTGGTGCAGGCCCACGTCGATCCGGCCACCGGCGTCGTGCACGTGGAGAAGATCACCTGCGCGGTGGACTGTGGCATCGTGGTGAATCCTGACGGGGCGCGCTCGCAGATCGAGGGCTCGCTGCTCTTCGGCGTCAGCAACGCGCTGAAGGAGCGGGCCACCGTCGCCAACGGGCAGCTGGTCCAGTCCAACTTTCACGACTACCAGGTGCTGCGGATGAACGAGGTGCCGGAGATCGAG
>DASSLH010000518.1:0-2262 GCA_035689625.1 Candidatus Methylomirabilota bacterium
CTCGCCGGCCACCGCGACGGCGCGCACGGGCGCCTGCGCGCGCGCCGGGCCGGCGGTCGCCGCCAGCGCGAGCAGCGCAGCCAGCGCGCCGCGGGTCAGCGTTCGCATGGCGTGAGAGTATCCCGGGGGATGGGGAGGGGACAATGCGGCGGCTGATCGCGGGACTGACGCTCGCGGCCGGGCTCGTGGGGGCCGGCGCCAGCCTGGCGGCCGACAACCCGCGCTTCGTGCTCGTCGGCGCCTGCTACTGCCGGGCGGGCGAGGAGCTGCGCTGCAGCGAGGGCCTCACGGAGCGCGACTGCCACCGGCGCTGCGACGAGGACCTCTGCGATCGCTGGTTCTGGCTCGAGCGACGGCCGTGCTGGAACTGGGGCTACGGGGGCTGACACGCGCCGGCGTCTGACCGCCCTGCTGCTCGCGACCCTGCTGCTGCCCGCCGGCGCCCTCGCCCAGTCGCGCCCGCGGGTGGTGGCGACGCTGCCCGACCTCTACGTCATCACCAGGGCGCTGGTCGGTGACGCCGCCTCGGCGGTGGACGTCGTCGCGCGCTTCGGCCAGAACCCCCACGACATGGAAGTGCGGCCCAGCCACATGCTGCTGCTGCGCCGCGCCGACGTCCTCGTGCGCAACGGCCTGGAGGAGGATGCCTGGATCGACGTGATGGCGCTCGGCAGCAACAATCCCAGGATGCTGCGCGGGGCCGCCAGCGTGATCGAGGCCTCCGAGGGCATCGTCGTGCTCAAGGTGCCGGCGGGTCACGTCGATCGCTCGCACGGCGACGTGCATCCGCTCGGCAGCCCGCACTTCACGCTCGACCCCGGCAACATGCCGCTGGTCACCGCGAACATCGCGCGCGGGCTGGCGCGGATCGTGCCCGAGCGCGCCGGGCAGTTCGAGACCAACCGGGTTGCGTTCCTCGCCCGCGTCCAGGCGGCGATGGCGCGCTGGAAGGAGACGCTGGCGCCGTTCCACGGCGCCGGCGTGGTGAGCTACCACGATTCCTGGCCGTACTTCTACCGCGCGTTCGGCCTCGTCGAGGCCGGCCAGATCGAGGACCGGCCCGGCGTCCCGCCCTCGCCCCAGCACCTGGCGGCGCTCGTGCGCAAGATGACGGACGAGCGCGTGAAGGTGATCCTGCACGAGAGCTGGTACCCGCGCGAGATGAGCGACGCGGTCGCCGAGCGCGCCGGCGCCACCGTGCTCATCGTGCCGCAGACACCGGGCGCGGTGAAGGGGACCGAGGACTACATCACGCACCTGGACTACCTGGTGAGCGCGCTGGCCGGCGCGCTGGCGAAGTAACGGCTCGCTCAGCGCCAGCGTCCCTCGACCGCGTAGGCCTCGTCGTCGCCCGGCCACGGCGGCATCGTCACCGCGAACGCCGCCAGCGGCTCGTCGCCGAGCGCCCGGAACTGGAAGTGCGTGCCGGCGGGGATCGTCAGGCACACGTCGCGCTCGAGGGCCACGACCTCCTCGCGCGTGTCGGCCTTGCGCCACATCTCGCCGCGGCCGGCCAGCACGTACCAGATCTCGTCCACGGTGCGGTGGGCGATGGCGCGCGACGTGGTACCGGGCGCCAGCGTGAAGTGGGCGGCGCTGCCGCGCGCCAGCCGCGGCAGCACGCGCACGTCCGAGCCATCCGGCGCGACGACGTCCGCGCGCGGCGGCAGGCGCGTGGTCGCGAACCCGGTCACAGGAAGCGGCGGTTGGCGCGCTCGTCGGGCACGTCGAGTCCGAGGGCGACGAGCTTGGCGTCCACGTAGGCCTTGTAGGCCTCGCGAATCTCGGCGTTGCCGACGGACTTCAGCCCCCAGCCGATGAACTTCGGCACGTTGGGCGAGTCCGAGCGGCCGAACATGTCGAGCGCGGCCGGGTACCACTTGCCGAGCAGGTGCTGGGCGAGCATCTTCCCGCGGCGGTCCTCGCAGATGCGCTGCAGGAACCAGTAGCCCATCTCGGAGTGGCCCAGCTCGTCGCGCTCGACGGTGGCCGACATCTTGGCCAGCGGCACGTAGGACGACTCGCGCCAGTCGCGCGCGTGGAAGGCGCCGTTGAGGTCCACGAAGAAGTGGAAGTAGGCGTCGTCGGCCCACGTCTCGCGCGGCAGGTGGAAGGCGTAGTGCGCGTAGGGCACGTCCTTGAGCGCGAAGTCGCGCTCGAGGCCGACGGCCAGGCGGTGGAACATGATCGCGTGCTTGAGCTCCTCGGCCAGGTACTCGGCCTTGACGAGCCGGCTGGTGGCGTCGGGGAAGATCGCCTCGG
>DASSLH010000519.1:0-9378 GCA_035689625.1 Candidatus Methylomirabilota bacterium
GGCGCCGCGCTGACCGCGCTGGAGCTGACGGGCCGGGCCCGCCAGCTCGGCGGCCAGCGCTGGGTCGCGATCGGCGTGCGAGCGAGGAGAGCGTAGTGGCGAAGCGCGGGCTGGTGGTGGTCGAGTCGCCGACCAAGGTGAAGACGATCGCGAAGTACCTCGAGGGCAAGTACGTCGTCAAGGCCTCGATGGGACACGTGCGCGATCTGCCGAAGTCGCAGCTGGGCGTCGACCCGAAGAAGAATTTCAAGCCCAAGTACGTCGTCACGCCCGCGAAGAAGAAGGTCCTGGAGGACCTGGTCAAGGCGGCCGAGAAGGCCGACACGCTCTACGTCGCCACCGACCCCGACCGCGAGGGCGAGGCGATCGGCTGGCATCTCGCGCAGGAATTGCCCTTCGAGCGCAAGAACGTCTACCGCATCACGTTCAACGAGATCACCGAGCGGGCGGTGAAGGCCGCATTCACCAAGCCCGGCCGCATCGACCTCAAGAAGGTGGACGCCCAGCAGGCGCGGCGCGTGCTCGATCGCCTGGTCGGCTACAGCCTCTCGCCGCTGCTGTGGGACAAGATCCGCCGCGGCCTGTCGGCCGGCCGCGTGCAGTCGGTGGCCGTGCGTCTCATCGTGGACCGCGAGCGCGAGATCCAGGCCTTCGTGCCCGTCGAGTACTGGACGCTGCACGCGAAGCTGAAGGCCGCGCTGCCGCCGGAGTTCACCGCCACGCTGCGCGAGGTGGACGGCCAGAAGGCCTCGCTCGCCGGCGAGGAGGCCACGCGTGCGGTGATGGCGCGGCTGGAGGGCGTGCCGTGGGTCGTGCGCTCGGTCACCCGCGGCGAGCGCAAGCGCAACCCGGCGCCGCCGTTCATCACCTCGACGCTGCAGCAGGACGCCGGCCGCAAGCTCGGCTTCTCGGCGAAGAAGACGATGACGGTCGCCCAGCAGCTCTACGAGGGCATCGACGTCGGCGAGGAAGGGCCGGTCGGCCTCATCACCTACATGCGCACGGACTCCGTGCGCATCGCGGCGGAGGCCCAGGCCGAGGCGCGCCGGTGGGCCACCGAGCGGCTGGGCGCCGAGTTCGTGCCGGACGCCGCGCCGGTCTACAAGTCGCGCGGCAGCGCCCAGGAGGCGCACGAGGCGATCCGTCCCAGCGACGTCACCCGCGAGCCCAAGGCGCTGGCGCGCTTCCTCACCAAGGACCAGCTCGCGCTCTACCGCCTGATCTGGGAGCGCTTCCTGGCCAGCCAGCTCATGCCGGCCGTCTACGACACGGTGGCCGCCGACATCGAGGCCGACGGCACTGTGTTCCGGGCCCAGGGCCAGACGCTGAAGTTCAAGGGCTTCACCGCGGTCTACGTCGAGAGCCGCGAGGACGGCGACGCCGCCGCCGACGAGGACGCCGAGAGCGCGGTCCCGGTGCTCGAGGAGGGCGAGGTGCTCACGCTGCTGGGCCTGGGCCCCCGGCAGCACTTCACGCAGCCGCCGCCGCGCTACACGGAGGCGTCGCTGATCAAGACGCTGGAGGAGCTCGGCATCGGCCGGCCGTCCACCTACGCCTCGATCCTGGGGACGATCATCAACGACCGCGGCTACGTGCACCGCGAGCGTCGCACGCTGTTTCCGACCGAGCTCGGCATGGCGGTGACCGACAAGCTCACGCCGTTCTTCGGCGACATCATGGACGTCGGCTTCACGGCCCAGATGGAGGACCACCTCGACAAGGTCGAGGAGGGCGAGCTGGGCTGGGTCGAGACCGTCAAGGAGTTCTACGAGCCGTTCAAGCGCGACCTGGCCCGGGCGAAGAAGGAGATGGGCAGCGAGAAGGCCGGCGAGAAGATCGGCGAGGCCTGCCCCGAGTGCGGCGGGGACCTCATCAAGCGGCGCGGCCGCTTCGGCCAGTTCATCGCGTGCTCGAACTATCCGGACTGCAAGTACAAGCGCAACCTGCCGGGCAGCGAACGGGCCGAGGACGAGCCGACCGACGAGAAGTGCCCGACCTGCGAGCGGCCGATGGTGATCAAGCACGGGCGCTTCGGCAAGTTCATCGCGTGCTCCGGCTACCCGGAGTGCAAGACCACCAAGCCGATCACGCTCGGGATCGCGTGCCCGGAGTGCGAGAAGGGCCAGATCGTCGAGCGCCGCTCCCGCAAGGGCCGGACCTTCTTCGGCTGCTCGGCCTATCCCGACTGCAAGTTCGTGCTCTGGCAGCGGCCGGTGGCCGAGCCGTGCCCGACGTGCGGGGCGCCGTTCCTCACCGAGCGGGTCGCGCGGGGGCGCCGCGTGCAGCGGTGCTGGCGCGAGGGGTGTGATTTCAGCCGCGAGGCCGAGATCACGGTGGCATGACGGATCCGCTGGCGGCGTTCCGGCGCCACCTGGCGGTCGAGCGCAACGCCTCGGCGCACACGCTGCGCAGCTACGAGAACGACCTCACCGACTTCCGCGCCTTCCTGGCCGGCCGGGGAAGCGGCGACCTGGACGCGGCCGACGCGCGCGCCGTCCGCGCCTGGCTGACCGCGCTGCACGCGCGCGGCCTGCAGCCGGCGTCCATCGCCCGCAAGCTGGCCGCAGTGCGGTCGTGCTTCAAGTTCCTCGTGCGCCGCGGGGTGCTCGAGCGCAACCCCGCGCGCGAGCTGCGCGGGCCGCGCCAGCCGCGCAAGCTGGTCGGCTTCCTGCCGATCGACGAGGCCAGCCAGCTGGTCGAGGGCCGCGGGCTCGCCGGCGCCCACCGCGTGCGCGACCGCGCCGTGCTCGAGCTGCTCTATGCCAGCGGCCTGCGCGTGTCGGAGCTGAGCGGCCTGGACCTCGACGCGCTCGATCGCGCCGAGCGGACCGTGCGCGTGCTGGGCAAGGGGCGCAAGGAGCGCATCGTGCCCTACGGCGGCCAGGCCGCCCGCGCGCTGGAGGCGTGGCTGGCCGTGCGCGGTGACGCCGACGGCGCGCTGTTCACGAGCCCGCGCGGCGGGCGGCTGGGCGTGCGGGCCCTGCACCGGATCGTCAGCGGCGCCGCCCGGGCGGCCGGCATCGTCCGGCGTGTGAGCCCGCACACGCTGCGGCACACGTTCGCCACGCACCTGCTCGACGGCGGCGCCGACCTGCGCGCGATCCAGGAGCTGCTCGGCCACAGCCGCCTGTCCACGACCCAGCGCTACACGCACGTGGGCGCCGACCAGCTGATGAAGGTGTACGACCGGGCTCACCCGCGCGCCAAGCACGGCTAGCCATGCCGGAGCAGTTCCACGCCACGACCGTCCTCTGCGTCCGGCACCGCGGGCAGGTGGCCATCGCCGGCGACGGGCAGGTGACGATCGGCAACACGGTCGTGAAGATGGGCGCGCGCAAGGTGCGCAAGCTGCACCACGACACAGTGCTGGCCGGCTTCGCCGGGGCGGCGGCCGACGCCTTCACCCTGTTCGCGCGGTTCGAGGGCAAGCTGGACGAGCACCGCGGCAACCTCGCGCGCGCGGCCGTCGAGCTGGCCAAGGACTGGCGCACCGATCGCGTGCTGCGGCGGCTGGAGGCGTTGCTGGCCATCGCCGACCGCGAGCACTCGTTCATCGTGTCCGGCACCGGCGACGTCATCGAGCCGGATGACGGGCTCATCGGCATCGGCTCCGGCGGCCCCTACGCGCTGGCGGCCGCCCGCGCGCTGATCGGCCACGCCGACCTCGACGCCAAGAGCGTGGTGACCGAGGCCATGCGCATCGCGGCCGGCATCTGCATCTACACCAACGAGCACATCGCGGTGGAGGTGCTGTGATGGTCGCCGCGGTGCCGCTGCCCGAGCGCACGCCCGCGGCGCCGGCCGGCCTCACGCCCGCCCAGATCGTGGCCGAGCTGGACCGCTACATCGTCGGCCAGCACAAGGCCAAGCGTGCGGTCGCGATCGCCCTGCGCAACCGCTGGCGGCGGCAGATGCTGCCGGCCGAGCTGCGGGATGAAGTTGCGCCGAAGAACATCATCATGATCGGCCCCACCGGCGTCGGGAAGACCGAGGTCGCTCGCCGGCTGGCGAAACTCGCCCAGGCGCCCTTCCTCAAGGTCGAAGCGTCGAAATACACGGAAGTCGGCTACGTCGGCCGCGACGTCGAGTCCATGGTGCGCGACCTCACCGAGCAGGCCGTCGGCATGGTGAAGGCCGAGCTGATGGCCCAGGTGCAGGACAAGGCCGAGCACCAGGCCGAGGATCGCCTGCTCGACCTGTTGCTGCCGCGGCGCGGCGAGCCGTTCAGCAGCGGCTCGCTCGAGCAGGTCTCGCCGGACGCCTCCCGCGAGAGCACGCTCGAGAAGCTGCGCGCGCAGCTGCGCGCCGGCAAGCTCGACGAGCGCATGGTCGAGCTGGAGACGCAGCAGCAGGTGATGCCGATGCTCGAGGTCTTCTCCGGCCAGGGCATGGAAGAGGTCGGCGTGCAGCTCAAGGACATGCTCTCCAACATCATGCCCGGCCGCACCAAGCGCCGGCGGATGCGGGTGGCGGAGGCGCGGCGGCTGCTGGTCCAGGAGGAAGCCCAGAAGCTGGTGGACATGGAGGAGGTCGTCGGCCAGGCCATCCGGCGCGTCGAGAACTCCGGCATCATCTTCCTCGACGAGCTGGACAAGGTCGCCGGGCGCGAGGGCGGCGGGCACGGCGGCCCCGACGTCTCCCGCGAGGGCGTGCAGCGCGACCTGCTGCCCATCGTCGAGGGCTCGGCGGTGACCACGAAGTACGGCATCGTGCGCACCGACCACGTGCTGTTCATCGCCGCCGGCGCCTTCCACGTCGCCAAGCCGTCCGACCTCATCCCCGAGCTGCAGGGGCGCTTCCCGATCCGGGTCGAGCTGGAGCCCTTGACGCGGGAGGATTTCGTCCGCATCCTGACCGAGCCCGAGAACGCCCTGATCCGCCAGTACGTGGAGCTGCTCCGGACGGAAGGCGTGACGCTGCGCTTCCTGCCGGAGGCGATCGAGGCGATCGCCGAGATCGCCATGCAGGTGAACGCGAGCACCGAGAACATCGGTGCCCGGCGGCTCTACACGATCATGGAGCGGCTGCTGGAGGAGATCTCGTTCGGGGCGCCGGAGATGCCGGGCAGGGAGCTGACGATCGATGCCGACTACGTCCAGCGGCGGTTGAGCGACGTGACGCGCGACCAGGACCTGTCGAGGTACATCCTGTGACGCCGCCCAACGGGGAAGCCCGCGTCCAGATCCTCATGGAAGCCCTCCCGTACATCCGGGAGTTCCGCGGCAAGTCGGTCGTCATCAAGTACGGCGGGGCGGCGATGGAGCAGGCCGACCTCAAGGAGACCTTCGCGCTCGACGTCATCCTCCTGCACCTGGTGGGCATCAGTCCGGTCATCGTGCACGGCGGCGGCCCCCAGATCGGCGCCCTCATGAAGAAGCTCGGCAAGGAGCCCAAGTTCGTGGGCGGCATGCGGGTGACCGACGCCGAGACGGTCGAGATCGTCGAGATGGTCCTCGTCGGCAAGATCAACAAGGAGATCGTCGGCCTCATCAACCTGCACGGCGGCAAGGCGGTGGGGCTCTCCGGCAAGGACGGCGGCCTGCTCCGCGCCCGCAAGCGCCTGTACCGCACGCCGGCCGGCGAGGAGGTCGACCTCGGCCTCGTGGGCGCCGTGGAGCACGTCAACGCCGAGCCCATGCGCCTGCTGGAGGAGCGCGGCTTCATCCCCGTGATCGCGCCGGTCGGCGTGGGGGACAAGGGCGAGACGTACAACATCAACGCCGACCTGGTGGCCGGCGAGGTGGCCGCCGCGCTGGGCGCCGAGAAGCTGATCCACCTCACCGACGTGCAGGGAATCAAGGGCAACGACGGCCGGCTGGTGAGCACGCTGTCGCGCAAGGAGGCCGAGCGGCTCATGCAGTCCGGCGTCATCGACGGGGGCATGCTGCCGAAGGTCGAGTCGGCGCTGCGGGCGCTGGAGGGCGGCACTGCCAAGGCGCACATCATCGACGGGCGCGTGCCGCATGCCATCCTGCTCGAGCTGTTCACCCGCGAAGGCGTGGGCACCGAGATCGTTCTCTAGGCGGACACATATGGATACCAAGACGCTGCTGGAGTGGTCGGCGAAGTACCACACGCCCAACTACGGCGCGCGGGCGCCTATCTGCCTGGTGCGCGGCGACGGTGTGCGCGTCTGGGACTCCGACGGCCGCGAGTACCTGGACTTCGGGGCCGGCATCGCGGTGGCCTCGCTGGGCCACTGCCACCCGCGTGTCACCGGCGCCATCCGGGAGGCGGCCACCACGCTGCTGCACGTGTCGAACCTCTACCACACGGCGCCGCAGATCCACCTGGCCAAGCTGCTGTGCGAGCACTCGTTCGCCGACCGCGTGTTCTTCGCCAACTCCGGGGCCGAGGCCAACGATGCCGCCCTGAAGCTGGTCCGCAAGTACGCCAAGGAGCGGCTGGCCACCGACCGCTTCGAGGTGATTGCCGCGCACAACTCGTTCCACGGCCGCACGCTGGCCACCGTGAGCGCCACCGGCCAGCCCAAGTACCAGCATGGCTTCGAGCCCCTGATGCCGGGCTTCAAGCACGTGCCGTACAACGACCTGCGCGCGATGGAGCGCGCGATCGACAACCGCACGGCGGCCGTGCTGCTCGAGCCCATCCAGGGCGAGGGCGGCGTGCATGTGCCCGACGACGACTACCTGCCGGGCGTGCGCAAGCTCTGCGACGCGACCGGCGCGCTGCTGATCCTGGACGAGATCCAGACCGGCGTCGGCCGGACCGGCCGCCTCTGGGCCTACGAGCACTGCGGCATCGAGCCCGACGTGATGACCGTCGCCAAGGCGCTGGCCAACGGGGTGCCGATCGGCGCGATGCTCTGCCGCGAGGAGGCCGCGTCCGTCCTCACGGCCGGCAGCCACGGCTCGACGTTCGGCGGCACGCCCTTCGTGACCTCGGTGGCGCTGGCCACGCTGACCACGATCATCGGCGAGAAGGTTCCCGACAACGCCGCCCAGCGGGGCCGCCAGCTGATGGACGGGCTGCGGACGCTGCAGGCGGGCGGCGCGCCGATCACCACGGTGCGCGGCCGCGGCCTGCTGATCGGCGTCGAGCTGGCGCGACCGGCCGGACCCTACGTGGACGCCTGCCGCGAGGCCGGGCTGCTCGTGCTCAGCGCCGGCGAGAAGGTGCTGCGCCTGGCGCCGCCGCTCGTCGTGGACGCCGGCGACTGCCAGCGCGCGCTCGGCATCCTGGGCGACGTGTTCAAGCGGGAGACGAAGTGAAGCACTTCCTGTCGGTCGCCGACCTCTCGCGCGATCGCCTGCTGTCGCTGTTCACGCTGGCGGCCGACCTCAAGCAGCGCTGGAAGGCCGGACGCCGGGGCGCGCCGCTGGCCGGCCGCTCCGTCGCGCTGATCTTCGAGAAGCCCTCGCTGCGCACGCGGGTGACGTTCGAGGTGGGCGTCGTGCAGCTGGGCGGTCGCGCCGTCTATCTCTCGGGCAACGAGATCGGCCTCGGCACGCGCGAGACCGTCCCCGACGTGGCCCGCAACCTCTCGCGCTGGGTGGACGGCATCGCCGCCCGCGTCTTCTCTCACGCGACCGTGGAGGGCCTGGCGAAGCATGCCAGCATCCCGGTCATCAACGCGCTCAGCGACTTCGAGCATCCCTGCCAGGCGGTGGCCGACTACTTCACGCTCTGGGAGCGCGGCGTCGACCTGTCCGCGATGCGCCTGGCCTGGATCGGCGACGGCAACAACGTGTGCCACTCGGTGATCCTGGCCGGCGCGCTGGTCGGCGCCTCGATGGTCGTCGCCTGTCCGCCCGGCTACGAGCCCGACGCGGGCGTCCTGGCGCTGGCCCGCACGCTCGGCGGGCGGCTGGACGTCACCACCGACGCGCGCGAGGCCGCCACCGGCGCCGACGTGCTCTACTCCGACGTGTGGGTGAGCATGGGGCAGGAGGCCGAGCGCGAGCAGCGCCGCGAGGCGTTCGCGCGCTACCAGATCAGCGAGCGCCTGGTCGGCTTCGCCAAGCCCTCCGCGCTGGTGATGCACTGCCTGCCGGCCCACCGCGGCGAGGAGATCACCGACGCCGTGCTGGACGGACCGCAGTCCATCGTGCTCGACCAGGCCGAGAACCGTCTGCACGCCCAGAAGGCCGTGATGTTCGAGCTGTTGGGAGGGTCGCTCGACGATGCCTGACGCAAAAAAAGTCGTCCTCGCGTACTCCGGAGGCCTCGACACCTCCGTCATCCTCCGCTGGCTGATCGAGACCTACCGCTGCGAGGTGGTCGCCTTCTGCGCCGACCTCGGCCAGGGCGACGAGCTCGTCACCGTGCGCGACAAGGCAAGGAAGACGGGCGCCAGCGCGGTCCACATCGTGGACCTGCGCGAGACGTTCGTGCGCGACTTCCTCTTCCCGATGCTCCGCGGCGCCGCCGTGTACGAGGGCTTCTACCTGCTGGGCACGTCCGTCGCGCGGCCGCTGATCGCCCAGGCCCAGGTTGCCGTCGCCCGCCAGGAGAACGCCGACGCGGTCTCCCACGGCGCCACCGGCAAGGGCAACGACCAGGTACGCTTCGAGCTGACCTACGCCGCCCTGGCGCCCGACCTCAAGGTCATCGCGCCCTGGCGCGAGTGGGACCTCAGCTCGCGCAGCGCGCTGCTGGAGTTCGCCCGCAAGCACGACATCGCGGTGCCGGTCACCGCCGCGCGGCCCTACAGCATGGACCGCAACCTGTTCCACATCTCGTATGAGGGCGGCATCCTCGAGGACCCGTGGGCCGAGCCGCCGGACAAGATGTACTTGCTGACTCAATCGCCCGAGTCGGCTCCTGACGTTCCGGTCTACGTTGAAGTCGAGTTCGAATCGGGGAATCCTGTCGCAGTGGACGGCGCCCGCCTGGCGCCGGTGGCGCTGTTCGAGTGGGTGAACCGGGTCGGCGCCGAGCACGGCATCGGCCGGGTCGACCTCGTCGAGAACCGCTTCGTCGGCATGAAGTCGCGCGGCTGCTACGAGACACCGGGCGGGACCATCCTGCACGCGGCGCGCCGCGCGCTGGAGTCCATCACGCTCGACCGCGAGGTGCTGCACCTGCGCGACAGCCTGGTGCCGCGCTATGCCGAGATGATCTACTACGGCTTCTGGTTCTCGCCCGAGCGCGAGGCGCTGCAGAAGCTTCTGGACGAGTGCGTGAAGGACGTGACCGGCACCGTGCGCCTCAAGCTCTACAAGGGCAACGTCATCGTGGCCGGCCGCCGGTCGCCGCGCAGCCTCTACCGCACCGACTTCGCCACGTTTGAGGCCGACTCCGTCTATCGCCAGCGCGACGCCGAGGGCTTCATCAACCTCAACGCGCTGCGGCTGAAGATCCGCTCGCTCCGCGACCGCCGGTCCTGAGCGTGCAGGTGCACGTCGCGCTCACGCC
>DASSLH010000520.1:0-2087 GCA_035689625.1 Candidatus Methylomirabilota bacterium
CTGACGGCGTTCACCGACCTCGCGGTCGGCGACCTCGTCGTCCACGAGGACCACGGCATCGGCCGCTACCTGGGACTGCGCACGATGTCGGTCGGCGACCGCGACGGCGACTTCCTGCTGCTGGAGTACGCCGAGGGCGGCCGGCTCTATGTCCCCGTCGAGCGTCTCGACCTCGTGTCCAAGTACCTCGGCGGCGACACGGCGGCCGCGAAGCTCGACCGCCTCGGCGGCGCGTCCTGGCAGCGCGTGAAGGACTCGGTGCGGGCGGCGCTGCGCGAGATGGCCGAGGGCCTGCTCAAGCTCTACGCCACGCGGGCCCTGGCCGAGGGCCACGCGTTCGCCGCCGACACGCCGTGGCAGCGCGAGTTCGAGGCGGCGTTCCGCTTCGAGGAGACGCCGGACCAGCTGCGCGCCATCCAGGACGTCAAGGGCGACCTCCAGAACGACAAGCCGATGGACCGGCTGGTGGCCGGCGACGTCGGCTACGGCAAGACGGAGGTCGCGCTGCGGGCGGCGTTCAAGGCGGTCGCCGACGGCTGCCAGGTCGCCGTGCTGGTGCCGACGACGGTGCTCGCGCAGCAGCACTGGGCCACGTTCAGCGACCGCTTCGGTCCGTTCCCGGCCAGGGTCGAGCTGCTCTCGCGCTTCCGCTCGCCGAAGGAGCAGAAGGCGGTGGTCGAGGGGCTCAGGCAGGGGACCGTCGACGTGGTGATCGGCACCCACCGGTTGCTGTCCAAGGACGTCGAGTTCAAGAACCTGGGCCTGCTCGTCATCGACGAGGAGCACCGCTTCGGCGTCGCCCACAAGGAGCGCATCAAGCAGTTGCGCGCGTCCGTGGACGTGCTGGCGCTGACGGCCACGCCGATCCCCCGCACGCTCTACATGGCGCTGTCGGGCGTGCGCGACATGTCGGTCATCGAGACGGCGCCGCTGGCCCGCCTGCCGGTCGAGACGTTCGTGCGGCGGTTCAGCAAGGCGGTGATCAAGGAGGCGCTCGAGCGCGAGCTCGAGCGCGGCGGCCAGGTGTTCTTCGTGCACAATCGCGTGCAGTCCCTGCCCTCGATGGCGCGGTTCATCCAGGAGCTGGTTCCCGACGCCCGCGTGATCATGGCCCACGGCCAGATGAAAGAGCGCGAGCTCGAGGCGGCCATGGTGAAGTTCATCGACGGCCAGGCCGACGTGCTGGTGTGCACGGCGATCGTGGAGTCGGGGCTGGACATTCCGTCCTCGAACACGATGATCATCAACCGCGCCGACCGCTTCGGCCTGGCCCAGCTCTACCAGCTGCGCGGCCGGGTGGGCCGGGAGCGGCTGCAGGCCTACTGCTACCTGCTGGTGCCGGCCGACGGCCGGGTGGACGAGCAGGCCCAGCGCCGCCTGCGGGCGCTGCAGGAGCTGACCGAGCTGGGCTCCGGCTTCAAGCTGGCCCTGCGGGACCTGGAGATCCGGGGGGCCGGCAATCTGCTGGGGGCCGAGCAGCACGGCCACATCGCGGCGGTCGGCTACGATCTTTACAGCAAGCTTCTCGCCGAAGCTGTGCAAGAATTGAGAGGCGCTCCGGCCGGTGCCGCGGTCGAGCCGGTCATCAGTGTCTCGGTCGAAGGGTTCTTGCCCGAGGAATATGTCCCTGAGGTCAACCAGCGGCTCGCGCTCTACAAGCGGCTGGCCGGCGCGGCCGGCGACGACGAGCTCGCCGATCTGCGCGCCGAGCTGGCCGATCGCTTCGGCCCCCTGCCGGAGGCGGCCGAGCAGCTGCTCGACATCGTCCGCGTCCGCATCGCCGCGCGCGCGCTCGGCATCGAGCGCGTGGAGGCCGGGGAGGGCAAGGCCGTGATCACGTTCGCGCCGTCGACGCCCGTGGAGCCCGCCGCGCTCATCAAGGCCATCCAGGCCAGCCGGGGCCGGCTCAAGATGCGCCGCGAGTTCACCGTGGAGGCGGCCATCGCCCGCGACGGCTGGCCGGCGGTGCGCGACTCGCTGCTCGGCGTGCTGAGGGGCTTCGCCGCCCGATGAGGCTGCGAGCGGCGGCGGTCGCCGGTGCGGCCCTGATCCTCTCCGGCTGCGCGATGCCCTCGATGCCGACCCTG
>DASSLH010000521.1:0-2255 GCA_035689625.1 Candidatus Methylomirabilota bacterium
GAGCGGCGCGTCGCCGCGGGCGATCAGCCTCCGGCGCGGAGCACGCGAAACGTGGCGCGCGTGGGGCGCAGCTCGCCGAGCACGCGCTCGAGGACGGCGAACGCCTCCGGGTTGAGCGCGTAGTACACCCACCGCCCCTGCCGGCGATCGGTCACCAGCCCCGCCTCCTTGAGCGTCTTCAGGTGGAAGGACAGGCGCGACTGGCGGGCGTCCAGCTCGTCGGTGAGGTTGCAGACGCACTGCTCGCCGGCGCGCAGCTGCTCGAGCAGGCGCAGCCGGGTCTCGTCGCCGAGCGCGCGGAACAGACGGAGGGCGGCGTCGACCTCGCGGGGGGCAGCCATGCCACGATGATGCATCAACCGTGATTGATAGGTCAAGCGCCCCGGCCGGGGCCGCTCAGCGCAGCTTCAGGCGGCGGACCTCGTAGGGCGCCAGCTCGACGGAGATCACGCCCGCCTCGACCTTCGGCCCCGGCTTGCCGGTCGCGAGGTCGAGGGCCTCGGCGGCGGGCGCCGCCAGCGTCCAGGTCACGCGGGTGGGCGTGCCGCGGGTGTTGTAGGCGAACAGGTAGCGGGCGCCGTCGGGCATCGCCTTGCCGAGTGTGCGCACGGTGCCGCCGCTCGACTCGCGGCTCACGACCTGGGCGTCGGGCGCGAGCAGCACGGGCTCCAGGGCGCGGATCTCCTTCGTCACGCGCACGAGCTCGGCCCACTTGGCCTCGCGCTCGCGGCCGTCCTTCACCCAGGCCAGGCCCTTCTCGCCGAACGACCAGTAGAGCAGGCCGCGGGCGCCCTCGATGATCGCCATCCACGACATCGTGCGCAGGTCCGCCTCGGTCGGCCAGCCGCCGGCGTCGGTGACCGGGAAGTACTGCACGACCGTCCACACCGGCCGGCTGCCCTTGACCGCGTCGTGGCCCAGGCGCGTCCACTCGCCGACCATCGCGAGCGGGTTCTGGCCGGCCGGCTTGGTGACCGGGTACGGGTCCATGCCCATGACGTCCAGGGTGTCGCGCCAGAGCGGCGCCTGGCTCTCCCAGCCGTCGCCAAGCACGCCGTAGGTGATCGTACCGGGCGCCGCGGCGGCGAGCGTGCGGTACTGCTTGAACACGGTCGGCACCTGGTCGGCGGGCCGCTCGTCCATCACGTAGAAGCCGGCCAGCCCGGGATGCCGGCCCAGCGTCTCGGCCACCCAGCGGTTGACGGCGTCCTCGCCCTGCTTGGCCGCCGGGTACTCCAGGTGCTTGTAGAGCGGATCCTTGACGTTGTAGAAGTTCACGGTCTGCAGATAGCGCATCCCGTGGGCCTTGAGGTCGTCGAGGTACGCCGTCAGCGCCGGCATCGGCGCGGCACCCAGGTGATAGTTGATGAGCATGTTCAGCGGCGCCTCGGCGAGGCGGTCGGTCCCCCACTCGCCGTCGATACCGCGCGCGTAGGTGCTGCGCTCGGTCGTGTAGCCGGAGGTCGTGTAGACGCCGAGCACGAACGTCGGCTTGCCGTCCAGGTGCAGTACGTTGCGCTCGTCGTACCAGGCGTTGAACTTCTCGCGCGCCCTGGCCGGCAGCTTCACGATGCGATAGTCCGGATAGCGCGCGCTCACGCCGCCGCCGGCGTCGAGCAGCTCGGCCCGCAGCAGATAGCGCCCGAGCGGCAGCCCACCGGCGTCGAGCTCGGCGGTGACCGCGGCGCCAGCCGCGACCTCTCGTGAGACCCGGACGGTGCCGCCGCCGGCCTCGTCCAGCAGCGACAGGCGCACGCGGCCGACGGGACCGCCGGCGGCGCTCACGGCGACCCGCACGGCCTGCGGCCGGTCGTCGAAGAGCATCCCGCGGAAGTTCGGATACAGCAGATAGACGTCGAGGGCGCGCTTGCGCAGCCCGGTGAGGCTCACGTCCTTGAACCAGGCCACGCCATCGGGCGCGCCGTAGGCGCCGAGCGCGAACTTGTAGCGGCCGCGCGTCTTGACGGGGATCGAGGCCAGCCGCAGGACCGTCCACTCGGTGGTGCCGTGCGCGACGTCGGTGCACTGCCACCACTCCGCGGTCGGCCGCGCGTCCAGGCACAGGCGCACGCCGCTGCGCGGATCGTTGGCCCCGAGGTCGCGCGTCTTCACCCAGCCCTCGATCGTGTAGAGGCCGGGGTCGAGCGTGACCTCCTGCTCGGCGCCCGGGACGTACTGCTGGCGGGTGGCGTTGGCCATCCGCAGCGCCGGCTGATTGCCGCCGGCCGCGCGGTCGATGGCCCAGACGTCGCCCT
>DASSLH010000522.1:0-4439 GCA_035689625.1 Candidatus Methylomirabilota bacterium
GTCGCGGATCATCGCCAGGTTCTCGTCGCGCGTCGTCTCCAGCGCCTCGGTGACGTGGAAGTCCCACGACTTGCCGACGATCGTCGCCACCGGCGCGCCCGACTCGATGATCGCCTGCATGTTGGGATCGCTCTCGGTGAGGCCGCCGGCCCGGCGGGTCATCGAGAACGCCGCCAGCTTGGCGTGCTTGAGCGTGACGTCCTGCATGCGCCGGAAGAAGCGCAGGTCCTTGGGATTGGAGCCCGGCCAGCCGCCCTCGATGTAGTGGATGCCGAAGGCGTCGAGCCGGCTGGCGAGCCGGACCTTGTCCTCCATGGAGAAGGACACGCCCTCGCCCTGGGTGCCGTCACGCAGCGTGGTGTCGTAAATCCTGATCAGACGACGCATTGCCGCTCTCTGCTCCCCCCGCCCGGAGTGGTCCGATCATGCGCCGCTGGCGCGGCGGGTGTCAAGATTTGGACAGGCCGGGTACCATAGTGCCCAGGGGCGAGGTTCGCAGCCGGAGGCCGCTATGAAGCCCGTCGCCGTGATCGGGGTCATCCTCATCATCCTCGGCGTCGCCGCCCTGGCCTACCAGGGCATCACCTACACGACCAAGGACAAGGTCGTGGACCTCGGGCCGCTGAAGGTCGAGGCGCAGCGCGAGAAGACGATCCCGCTGCCGCCGATCGTGGGCGCCGCCGCGCTGATCGGCGGCATCGTGCTGGTCGCGGTCAGCGCCCGGCGCTGACGCCCAGGCGCGCCTGCAGCCGCGCCTTCACCGTCGGCCACTCCTCCGCGAGAATCGAGAAGTACACCGTGTCGCGCTGGTAGCCGCGCACGTTGATGTGCCGGCGCAGCACGCCCTCGCGCACGGCCCCCAGCCGCGCGATCGCCTCCTGCGAGCGCACGTTGCGGCCGTCGGTCTTGAGCGTCACCCGCAGGCAGCCCAGGCGCTCGAAGCAGTGGCCGAGGAACAGCAGCTTGGATTCCGTGTTGGCCGGCGTCCGCCAGTAGTCGCGGGCCAGGAAGGTCGAGCCGATCTCGACGTGGCGGTCGGCCGGCCGCACGTCGAGCAGCCGCGTGGAGCCGATGGCCCGTCCCGTCGCGTTCCAGACCTGCGCGTAGACGATGGACTGCCCGCGCGCCATCAGCGCCTGCGCCTCGCGGACGAGCGCCAGCGTCTGCTCGAGGGCCGTCGGCGGCGGCCAGGCCAGGTAGCGGCAGACCTCCTCGTCCTGCATCGCCGCGAAGAGGTCGGGCGCATGGCGCTCCTCGAGCGGCTCCAGCGTGACGACGGCGCCGGCCAGCGTGACCGGCGTGAGGTCCATCAGACGACACCGCCGGCCCGCAGCCGCGCCACGTCCTTGCCGCCCAGGCCGAGGACCGAGCGCAGCACGCGCTCGGTGTGCTGGCCGAGTACGGGCGGCGCGCTGGACGCCTTGCCGGGCGTGGCGTGCAGGCGAATGGGCACGCCGAGCACGCGAACGGTGCCGGCCTTGGGATGGGGCAGCGCGACGATCATGCCGCGCGCCTTGAGGTGCTCGCTCTCGCAGACCTCGGCCACCGTGCGGATGCGGCCGGCCGGCACGCCGACCGCCTCGAAGCGCTTCATCCACTCGTCGGCCGGACGGGCGCCGAGGATCTCGTTGAGCAGCGGCACCAGCGCGTCGCGGTGCCTGACGCGATCGGCCTCGCGCGCGTAGCGCGGATCCTTGGCGAGCTCGGGCCGCTCCATCGCCGTGCAGGCGCGCTCCCACAACGAGTTGTTGGCCACGCCGAGCGTGAGGTAGGCGTCGGCGGCCTTGAACACCTCGTAGGGGACGATCGAGGGATGCTTGTTGCCGCGCCGGCCGGGCCGGGCGCCGGCGTTGAGATAGAGGCCGGCCTGGTAGGTGAGCAGCGCGGCCATCGCGTCGAGCATCGAGATCTCGACCTTCTGGCCTCTCTTGGTGCGGGCACGCGCCAGCAACGCGAGTGTCACGCCGTGAGCGGCCGACATGCCGGCCACGAGGTCGGCGATGGAGGTGCCGACCTTCACCGGCGGCCCGTCCTCGAACCCGGTGATGTCCATCACGCCGGACTCGGCCTGCACGATGAGGTCGTAGCCCGCCCGCGACGCCTCGGGCCCCGACTCGCCGAAGCCGGAGATCGCGCAGTAGACGAGCCGCGGATTGACCTTCGCCAGCGTCCGGTAGCCGAGCCCCAGCCGCTCCATCGTGCCGGTGCGGAAGTTCTCCAGCACGACGTCGCTCTTCTTCACGAGGCGCTTGAGGAGGTCGCGGCCCGTGGGCGCCTTGAGGTTGAGCGTGAGGCTCTGCTTGTTGCGGTTCACCGCCAGGAAATACGTCGCCTCGCCGCCGACGAACGGCGGCCACGAGCGCGTGTCGTCGCCCTTGCCCGGCTCCTCGATCTTGATGACCTCGGCTCCCATGTCGCCGAGGATCATCGAGCAGAACGGCCCGGCCAGCACTCTCGTCAGATCCAGCACGCGCACGCCCGACAGCGGTCGCTCAGCTCGCGGCACGGTGTTTCCCCTTCCACACGCGCTTGGCCAGGCTGCGGGCGATCGCGTTGACGCGGTCGCCGGCGCGGCCGGCGCGCCGCCAGAACAGCCGGGCGCGCTCGAGCGCGCCCAGGTGCGAGAAGTAGTAGATGTTGTCGATCGCCTCGATGGCGACGTCGGCGCCGATCTTCAGCCCGCGCACGTCGGCGCCGTGGCACACGAAGCGCGCGCCGCCGTCCAGCTCGATCAGCGCGATGTGCAGCGGCGATCTGAAGCCGGCCGGCGGCGTGTGCAGCGTCGTGAACGAGACGACCTCGCCCACGCCGGGCAGCGAGGCGGGCGTCATGAGCACCGGGTGATGCGGACAGTACGTCGCCGGCGGCGCCACCACCATGTCGCAGCGTGGGCAGCGGGAGGCGGCGATCTCCTCGGGGATCACGAGGCCTCCAGCAGCGTCACCCAGTTGTTGGTGGCCAGGCCGCCGATCGAGTGAGCGAGGGCGCGGCGGGCGCCGGCCACCTGGCGGCCGTGGGCGCGGCCGGTCAGCTGCCACGTGCACTCGACGATCTGGGCCAGGCCGGTCGCGGCCAGCGGATGGCCGCGACCCTTGAGGCCGCCCGAGGGATTGACGGGCAGCCGCCCGTCGAGCGCGGTGTCGCCGTCGAGCGTGGCGCGGCCGGCCTTGCCCGGCGGCACCAGCCCGAGATCCTCCAGCGAGATGAGCTCGAAGGGCGTGAAAGCGTCGTGCACCTCCGCCACGTCCACGCGCTCGGGGCCGAAACGCGCCATCGCGTAGGCGGCCCGGGCGGCCATGCGGGTGGCGGTGAACGCGGTCAGCAGCCGGCGGTGGCGCACGGCCAGCGTGTCGGTGCCGTGGCCGATGCCGGCCACCCGCACCGGCGTCGTCGCCGCCGTCAGCACGACGGCGGCGGCGCCGTCGGAGATCGGGCAGCAGTGCAGCAGCCGTAGCGGATCGGCCACCATGCGGCTCTCGAGCACCTCCTGCACCGTCACCGGCTGCTGGAAGTGCGCGAGCGGGTTGAGGGCGGCGTGGGCGTGGTTCTTCACCGCCACCTGGGCGATCTCGCGCGCGCTCACGCCGCTCCTGCTCATCAGCGCGCGGGTGATGAGCCCGGCCAGCGCCGGCATCGTCGCGCCGTAGGCGCGCTCGTAGGGATCGATCGAGCGCCCGATGAGCTCGGAGACCCTCGGCGTCGACAGGTGCGTCATCTTCTCGCCGCCGACGACCAGCACCGAGGCGCGCAGGCCGGCCGCCACCGTGGCGAAGCCGGCGTAGAAGGCGGCGGCGCCCGACGAGGTCGCCGTCTCCACGCGCAGCGCCGGCACGTCGGCGAAGCCGATCTGGGTGGCCACGTGCGAGGCGTAGTTGCCGTCGCCGACGAACTCCTCCGGGTTCATCGTCGCGACGACGATCGCCTCCGGCGCCTCCAGCCTCGCCTCGGCCAGCGCGGCGTGGGCGGCGTCGGCCATCAGCTCCGGCAGGGGCTCGCTGCGCCGTCCCACCCGCGTCATGCCGGCGCCGGCCACGAACACGTCCTGCATGGCCGTATTATCGGCGAAACGACCGCAGGCGCGGCCCCATTTGCGCGGCGGCCCGCCTCGGCGGACGTCAGCCGACGGCGCGGCGGCGCGGCGGCGGCGGGGGCGCGGCCACGCCGAGCTCGCGGATGAGCCGCAGCAGGTACGTGCGCTGCAGCCCGAGCGCGCGAGCCGTGTGCGTGCGGTTGCCGCGCATCTGCTGCAGCGTGGCCTCGATCAGGCGGCGCTTGAAGTCGCAGACGGCGCCGTGATACCCGAGCGAGCGGCCTGGAGCGACGACGGTGGCGGACGGTCCCGGGATCGCATTCATGACGGCGCTGCGCCGTCGCAACCGATGTGCCACGGCCGAAGGGCGGGGTTTTCGCGGCGGCGGCGACGGCGGCGCCCCCGCCCT
>DASSLH010000523.1:0-4849 GCA_035689625.1 Candidatus Methylomirabilota bacterium
CTGCTCGGGCTGCTGTGGTGGAGCAACATGCTGCTCGCCGCGTTCAACCTCCTACCCGGGCTGCCGCTCGACGGCGGCCGGCTGCTGCGCGCGATGCTGTGGGCATGGAGCGGGCGCATCGGCTGGGCCACGCGCTGGGCCAGCCGCGCCGGCTCGGCGTTCGCCTTCGCGCTGGTGGGCCTCGGCGTGCTCCGGGCGCTGGGCGGCGAGCTGCTCGGCGGGCTGTGGTTCACGCTCATCGGCCTGTTCCTGTACCAGGCCGCGCGCTCGAGCGAGCAGCTCGAGCACATCCGCGCGCGGCTGGCGCCGCTCCGCGCCGGCGAGGTGATGACGCCGGCCACGGCCGCGACGACGGCGCCGCTGGCCGAGCGCGTGGACGCGCAGGCCTCGGCCTGGGAGGCGTTTCTCAAGCTCGGCCACAGCCGGGCGGGCCAGATCCCGGTGGTCAGCCACGACCGGCTCGTCGGCGTGATCGGCCGCCGCGACATCCAGGCCGCGCTCGACGCCGGGCCTGCTGCCGCCGACGTCACCGGCCGCGCGGCGTGAGAGCGCTGCTCGCCACACTCGTGGTCGCCGCGGCCGTGCTCGGTCTCGCGGGCGGCGCCACGCTGATGCTCGAGCGCCGCCTGGCGACGCTCACGCCGGGCGGCGTCCGCGTCGCCCGCCTGCACTACAACCCGTTCACCGGAGCGCTGATCGCCGACGACGTGCGCGCCCACGACGCCGCCGGCCGCGAGGTGTTCCGCGCCGACCGGGTGATGGCCACCGCCTCACCGGCGGGGCTGCTGGGCCGCGCGCTGGCGCTGGGCCGCGTGCGCGTGGCGGCGCCGCACGTGACACTGCGGGCCGGCGGCGGCCTCGGCCTCGACGACGTGGCGGCCGGCCTCGGCGCGGCCCAGGCCTTCGTGGGGCCGGTGAGCCTCGACGATCTCGTCGTCGCCGACGGCGCGGTGACGATCGAGGGCGCCGGCGGCCACGGCGCGCCGCTGCTCGTGCGCGACCTCGACGTGCGGCTGAGCCGGCTCACGACCGCGACGGCCGGCGATCACGACATGGCCTTCGCCATCGAGATGGCGCTCTACGGCACGCTGGTGCACGTCACCGGCCAGCCGCGGGGCGCCGGCTACGCGCTGCACGTCCACGCGCGCGGCTTCGACGCCGTGCGCGTCGCCCACGATCTCGGCGGCCCTGCGCTGGCCGGGATCGAGCAGGGCCGCGGCGAGATCGACGTGGACGTGCTGCTCGCCGACGGCCGCGCGCTCGCCTCCGGCGCCGTGCGCCTGGCCGACGCGATCGTCATGCTGCCGCTGCCCGGGCGCCCGCGCCTGCGGGCGGCCACGCTGTCCGTCGCCCTCGACGGCTTGGACCTCGGAGCCGGCACCGGCCGCATCGCGCGGATCGATCTGGCCGCGCCGTCGCTGACGCTGCCCGTGGCCGACACCGGCCGCGCGCTGGCCACCCTCGCCCAGGCGCTGCGCGAGCGTCCGGGACTGTTCGTGCGGCGCGTGGCCGTCAGCGACGGCACGGTGACGCTGCAGGGCGCCTCCGACGTCCGGCTGGAGCGCGTGCAGCTCGGCGCCCACGTGCTCGAGCGCACGCCCCTGGCGCCGTGGAGCGTCAGCGCGCGCGCCTCGCTGGCCCCCGACGCCGAGGTCAGCGTGGACGGCCTGCTCCTGCGTGACCTGCGCGCGCTCGACGCGGTCACGCGCGTGCAGCGCGTGCCGCTGGCGACGTGGCGCGCGCTCGGCGGGGGCACCGGCGGCTGGGACGCGCGGCTGACCTTCGACGGGCGGCTGCGCGTGGCGACGGCCGACGACGCCACCGTCGCGACCGCCCGCGGCCAGGCCGAGCTCAGCGACGCTAGCGTGGCTGCCGCTGGCGGCTTCCGCGCCGACCGCATCGCGCTGGCGATCCGCCGGCTGCGCTGGCCGCAGGCCGACGGCGTGCTCGACAGCGTCGTGCTCACGCGCCCGGCGTTCGCGCCGGCGGCGCTGAGCGCCTGGCCGCCGGCCCTGGTGACCTCCGGCGTCAGCGTCGTGGAGGGCGAGATGCGCGCCGACGAGGTGCGCCGGGCGCTGCATCGCGTGGACCTCGATCTCACCGCCGACGAGACCGCCGGCGGCACGCGCGTGAAGCTCTCGGCCGCCACCGACGACGGCCGGGTCGACGTGGACCGCGTGGTGCCTGACGCCGCCGAGAGCGTGGGCCTGCCGGTGACGCTGGCTGCGACCATCCTCGACGAGGCGGCGCGCGCGACACCGGCGGCCGCCGCGTTGCCCGCCGCCGCGCTGCCCCTCACGCCGCAGTAGACGCGACAGGGCCGGAAGGAGGTCCTTCCGGCCCTGGTGTGCGGGTCCGAGCTTACTTCTTGCTGCTGTTATCGGTGCTGGAGCTGCCGGTCGTGCTGCTGCCCGAGGTGCTCGGCGCGCTCGACGACGACGGCGTCGACGACGAGGAGCCGGAGGTCGAGCTGGGCGACGCCGAGCCGGAGGACGACGTGTCGCTCGACTTCGGCGAGGCCGAGGTGCTGGTGCTGCTGCCGCCGGCGGCGCTGGTCTTGCCCTCGACGCCGAGCTTGGCCATCGTCTCGGAGTCCAGGCGGCCGGTGGCCTTCAGGCCTTCCTTGCTCTGGAAGTCACGCAGCGCGGCCTGCGTCTTGGGGCCCATCTTGCCGTCGACGTCGCCCGGATCGTGACCCTTGTCCTTGAGCGCCTGCTGGACGGCGCGCACCTGCTCGGCGTTGCCGCCGGCCATGTGACCGCCGCGGGCGGCCCGCGCGTGCGCCTTGCCGCCCTTCATCGAGCCGGAGCCGGCGCCGCTGTCCGAGGACTTCATGTCGGACGACTTGGTGCTGTCGCTGCTGGTGGCGGCGCTGTCGCCGCTCTTGCTGCTGTCGGTGCTCGACGAGCCCGACGCCGACGGCATGCTCGAGGAGCTGCTGCCGCTCGTGCTGCTCCCGCCGCCGTAGCTCTTGCTGCTGTCCGTGCTGCTGGTGCTGTCGCTCTTCTTGCTCGGATCGCTCGAGGTCGCCTGCGCGAGCGCCGGGCCGGCCACGAACGTGCCGGCCGCGAGCAGCGCGAGTGCGATGGTCCACGTCGTCATCGGAACGCCTCCTTGGGTGTGTGGGGAACGACCTGTGGTACTGAGACTCCTGCCCGTCACAGCGGAGCAATCCATGTGCCGCTGCGTCAGCCTGCCTGCCGCCGATCGACCATCGCCCTGCGCAGCTCCGGCTCCGCGGCAGGCGCCGTCTCGGGCCGGGCCAGACGTGGCAGCGTCACCGGCCGGCCGTCGCGCGCCGAGCGGTAGATCGCCTCCACGAGCCGAACGTCCTGCAAGCCCTCGACGCCGGAGGGCTCGGGTGGCCGGTCCTGCAGGATGCAGCTGGAGAAGTACGAGAATTCGGCCGCGAACTGGTCCGTCGGCTCGAATGCCAGCTCCTCGCGCTGCCCGCGCCGCACGATCTCGAGCATCACCGGCACGTCGTGCCGGTAGGCGTTGTGCAGGCGCAGCCAGCCGTCCTCGCCGAGCACGCGCAGCATCGCCATCGGTTCCTCGCCGAAGCTGGTGTGCAGGTGCGCGAGCCGCTCGTCGGGGAACCGGATCAGCGCCACCGCGCCCTCGTCCACGTCGCCGCCGTAGCGCCGGCTGGTGCGCGCCGTCATCGCCATGACCTGCGCCGGCTCGGTGCCGAACAGGGTGCGGGCGGCGTGGATGCACGACACGCCGAGGTCGTAGACGCTGCCGCCGCCCAGGCGCCGCTGCAGGCGCGGATCCTCGCCGTCCTCGATGCGCGTGGTGTACTCGGCGCTGATCGTCTTGGGCGTCCCGATCGCGCCGCTGCGCACGAGCTCCAGCGCCTTGGCGTGGGCGGGATGGAACTGCAGGCGGTAGTTGATCATCATCTTCACGCGGTTGGTCTGCGTGGTGCGGATCATGCGGCGGCACTCGTCGGCCATGACCGCCATCGGCTTCTCGCAGAGCACGTGCACGCCGGCGCGCGCCGCCTCCACCGCGTAGTCGCAGTGCGTCGAGGTCGGGCCGGCCAGGTACACGGCGTTGACGTCCTCGCGCTGCAGGCACTGACGGAACTCGTCGTAGTGATAGGCGGCCGCGCGGAACTCCTGGCCGAGGCCCTGGGCGCGGGCCCGGTCGGCGGCGACGATCGCCACCAGTCGCGAGTTCTCGGCGGCCCGCGCGAATGCCGGCAGCACGGCCCGCGGCGCGCTGTCGCTCAGTCCCACCACGGCATATCCGATCTGCTTCGCCATGCTCCTGGTCCTCTTCGCGGTTTTGCAACGGAAGGTGCAAGCACGGGGCCACGAAGTGCGCCGCGCCCCGGCTCGCGGCGCCGGCCAACTCTCCCTCGCCTTGGGTGTCGTCGCGCTCTCCCCACGACATGTGGTGGCTTGCCTTGTGCTCAACACATGACTAGTGTGAAGCCGATGCTGGTCGATCAGCTCCTCCGCCAAGGGGCGATGACCGAGCTCGTGGGCCCGCTGTCCTCGGGTCGCACGAGCCTGCTCACGCTGTGCCTGCGCGACGTCACGCGTCGCGGTGCGCTCGCCGCGCTGGTGGACAGCGATCACGCGTTCGATCCAGTCGGCGCCGCGGCCGCCGGCGTCGACCTGCGTCGCGTGCTGTGGGTGCGCGCCGGGGGACAGCGCCGGACCGCGCTGAAAGCCGCAGATCTGCTGGTGCGCTGCCCCGGATTCGCGCTCGTCGCCCTCGACGTCGGCGAGTCGCCGCCGCGCCTGTCCGTCGGCGCCGCGTTTCGCCTGCGCCAGGCCGCGCGCCGCTCGGGCGTCGCGCTGCTCGTCGTCGGCGCCCGCCGCGTCGTCGGTGGCGC
>DASSLH010000524.1:0-5681 GCA_035689625.1 Candidatus Methylomirabilota bacterium
GCTGGCGGCGCGGCTGCTGGCGCGCGAGCGCCGGCGGCAGCGCCGGACGCTGGCCGCGTTCCGCGAGGCGTGGCCCGGCCTCGAGCGCCGCGGCCGGCGGGCCTGGGACTAGCGCCCGGCGCGGCCGCTCACGGCCTGGGATACATCTGCGCGATCATCGCCGTGTCGGTCGCGGACAGGCGCGTGTTCAGCGGCGTGGCGTGGCCGTCGGTGAAGAGCGAGCCGGCGAACTGGTAGAGCATGATCGACTTCGGATCGAACGGCGTGTAGAGCATCCCCTTCTTGCTGTACTTCTCGAGGATGTTGTGGTCGATGTCGGCCTTGCTCCAGTAGTTCGGCGGCCCCGAGAAGGCCCGGTAGACGGCGGCCTTGTTCCACTTCAGGTGCTCGGCCGGGCTCTGGTGCTCGTGGATGCAGCCGAGCGCGTGGCCGAACTCGTGCACGACGACCCGCTCGTACTCCTGGTCGGGCGTGGCCTCCTTGAGCCAGCCGAAGTTCATGGTCGGCTGGTACTTCGGGAAGTACTGCTCGACCAGGCAGTCGGTGCCGATCGCCGACCACGAGCCGGGATCGGCCGAGAATGAGATGCGGATCTCGGCGTCGGCGCCGGTGACGAAGGCGAGCTTGACGTTGGCGTACTGTTCCCAGATCCTCGCCTTGGCCGTCACGTGCGCCCGCTGCTTGGCGCTGCCGTCCAGGAACCGGCACTTGAGCGTCCGTCCGTTGTCCCACTTCTTGACGCTGACGAGCGCCATGTGGAGCGGATGGATGACGCCCTCGCCCGCCACGATCGTGGTCGTGCGCGCCATCGCACTGGCGTGCTGGATCGCGATGCGCTCGGCGGCGGCGCGCGCGGGGGCGTAGTCGAGCGGGACGACGCGGTCGAAGCAGATGCGGGGAGCGGCGGGCGGGCTCGGACGGCGCGGCGCGGCTCGCTTGGCCATGGCGGTCCTCCTCGTCGCGAAGGTGGTCCGCGCCGGCGGGCGCCGTCAATGTACGTTTCGGCCAATCGCATGTACTTTTCGAGCGGCCTCACGTCATGTCCGCGCCTCCTTCATGACGAGCCGCGCGCGGCGCGCGCCGCGGAGCGCCAGCGCCACCGCGACGGTGAGGCCGAACACCGCCAGCGAGGCGGCGATGACGGCGAACAGCCCCGGCAGGCCGCCGTCGAGCCGGCGCACGACGAACCAGCCGGCGCCGGCGGCGACCAGCAGCCGCGCGAAGCCGCCGACCAGCGGCCAGGTGATGCTCCCGGTCCCTTGCGAGGCGAAGTAGAGCCCGAGGCCGAGGCCGAAGAAGCCGTAGGCGGGGCCGACGGTGCGCAGGTAGGCGCGGCCCGTCGCCAGCACGCCGGCGTCGCGCGTGAACAGCGTGAGCCACGCGTCGGGCGCCAGCGTCGCCGCCATCCCGATCGCGGCGGTGAGCGCCGCGGCCATGCCGGCTCCGATCCACGTGACGCGACGCGCGCGCGCCGCCTGGCCGGCGCCCACGTTGGTGCCGACCATCGTCACCAGCGCGGAGCCGAGGCCGAACACGAGCGGGATCTGCAGGTATTCCAGGCGTGCGGCGACGCCATAGCCGGCCAGCGCCAGGCCGCCGAAGGGCCCCACCAGCCCGGTGAGCAGCACGACGGTGAGGTTGGCCTGGATCGTGTTGAGCGCGCCGGGGGCGCCGACGCGCAGGATCTCGCGGAAGAGCGCCGCCCGCAGGCGCAGATCCCCCAGCGCCAGGCGCACCAGCCCGTGCCCGGCGACGAGATAGCCGATCAGCACGAGCGCGCCGAGCACGTAGTACGTCACCAGCGCGACGGCGGCGCCGGCGACGCCGAGCCGCGGCAACGGGCCGACACCAAGGATGAGCGCGGGCGAGACCGTGAGCACCACCACGGCGCCGCCCACGACGACGGCGGCCGGCAGCGCCATGTTGCCGGTGCCGCGCACGACGCTGGCCAGGCTGTTGAACAGCCAGAACGCGATAGCGCCGCCGAACACGACGCTCGAGTAAGCGACGGCGACGCCCAGCACCGGGCCCTGGCCCCCGAGCGCAGCGTACAGCCGCGGGCCCGTGGCCAGCATCAGCGCGCTGAACAGCGCGCCCATGCCGAGCGCGATGACCACGGCGTGCCAGGCGAGCGCGTTGGCCTCGGCCCGGCGCCCGCCGCCGAGCGCGCGCGCCACCGCCGAGGCGATGCCGCCGCCCATGCCGCCGGCCGACATCGTCTGCATCAGCATGATGAGCGGGAACACCAGCGCGACGCCGGCCAGCGCGTCGGCGCCGAGCCAGCCGACGTAGAGCGCCTCGCCGGCGTTGACGACGGCCTGCACCGCCATGACGACCACGTTCGGGGCCGCCAGGCGCAGCAGCGTCGGCACGATCGGGCCGTCCAGCAGCCGGCGGGTGTCGGCCGTCACGCTAGCGCCCGCTCGCCGCCTCGCCCCGCAGCGTCATGCAGGTGGACGACGCGCGCGCCACCAGGCGGTCCTGCTCGCCGGTGGCGTCGCACTCGACCAGGCCGATCGTGGTTGATCTCCAGCTCCAGCGTGGTGAACGTCTCGCCGGCCGCCAGCGTGCCGGCGTAGGCCACGCCCATCGCGGCGTCGGCGATGTCGGCCAGCACGCCGCCGTGCAGGGCGGCGATGGGCGGCGGCGGGATCTCGCCGCGGACGATGCCGCGGGCCTGCTCGAGCATGCTTGCCATGACGGCCTCCCTGCCTCTGGGACGCCGGACCCCGGGCCGGGGATTCCGCCGGCGGCCTGTCACTAGAAATTATATAGTGACTCGGCGGCCGGTGGTAGGCTGGTCGCATGGCCACCCGGTACGGTCAGGACTGCCCCGTCGCCAAGTCGCTGGAGCTGGTGGGCGAGCGCTGGACGCTGCTGATCGTGCGCGACCTGCTGCGCGGCCCCCGGCGCTTCCAGGATCTGCAATCCTCGCTGGCCGGCGTGGCCCCCAACCTGCTCGCCGAGCGGCTGCGGCTGATGGAACGCCACCGGCTGCTGCGGCGGCGGCGGTACTCCGCGCACCCGCCGCGGGCGGAGTACGCGCTCACCGACAGGGGGCGTGAGCTGGGCGTCGTCGTCGGCGCGCTGGCCCAGTGGGGCTCGCGCCACGTGCACCGCCGCCACCACCTGATCAGCGCGGCGTGCGGCCACCCGGTGCGCCTGGCCTACTACTGCCCGACCTGCCAGGGCCGCGTGCGCGGCGAGCACGTCGGCCTCGCGCGCCGGCGCGCGCGGCGCCGGCGCTGATGCTGCTCCGCCTCATCGCGCTGCTGAAGCTGTTCAAGGGCCTGCTGCTGGTCGGCGCCGGCGTCGGCGCGCTGCGGCTGCTGCACGCCGACGTGCTCGAGGCCGTGCTGCTGCTGTCCGACCGCCTCAATCTCGACCCGCAGAACCGCTACGTGGACGCCGTCGTCGAGCGGCTGGCGATGGTGGACGCGCACACGCTGCGCTCGCTCGGCGTCGGCTCGTTCGTCTACGCCGCGCTGCTGCTGACCGAGGGCGTGGGCCTGTGGCTGCGGCAGCCCTGGGCCGAGTACTTCACGGTCCTCGTCACCGGCTCCTTCGTCCCGCTGGAGGCGTACGAGCTCACCCGACGGTTCACCGCCGTCCGGCTCGTGGTCCTGCTGGTCAACGTGGCGATCGTCGTCTACCTGATCGCGCGGATCCGGCGGCGCCGCGGTACTCTCCAGGCATGATTCCCGTCATCGACCTGGGCCCCTGTCGGGCGGGCGCGCCGGGCGCGCTGAAGCGGGCGGCGAACGAGCTGCGGGCGGCCCTCGAGGGCGTCGGCTTCTTCCTCGTCGTCAACCACGGCGTGCCGCGCGAGCTCGTCGAGCGCACGTTCGCCGAGGCGCGCCGCTTCCACGCCCAGCCCCCGGCGTGGAAGATGGCGCTCCGCATGAACGAGCACAACAACGGCTACATGGCGATGGGGCGCTACGCCGTGTGGACGTCGGACGTCAACGTCAACGACAAGCCGGACCTCAACGAGGCGTTCTTCTGCAAGCGCGAGCGGCCGGCCGACGATCCGCTGCGGCGCTCGGGACGCCGCTTCGTCGGTCCCAACGTGTGGCCGGACGACCTGCCGGGCTTCCGCGAGACGGTGCTGGCCTACACCGACGCGGTGGACGCGCTGGGGCGGCGGCTGCTGCCGGTCTGCGCGGTGGCGCTGGACCTGCCGCCGGAGCACTTCGACGCGGCGTTCGCCGAGAGCCAGTTCTCGTTCCGGCTCTCGCACTACCCGCCGGTGACGGCCGAGCCCAACCAGTTCGGCATCGCGCCGCACACCGACGCCAACTTCCTCACGTTCCTGGCCCAGACCGAGGTCCCCGGCCTGCAGCTGCGGCTGCCGTCGGGCGCCTGGCTCGACGTGCCCTACGTCCCCGACTCCTACGCCGTCAACGCGGGCGACATGATGCGGCGCTGGACCAACGGACGCTTCAAGTCCACGCCGCACCGGGCGCTGCCGCCGGTGGGCCGCGAGCGCTACGCCATCCCGTTCTTCCTGGGCCCGCACATCGACACGGTCATCGCCTGCCTGCCGACGTGCGCGACGCCCGACAACCCGCCGCGCTTTCCCCCGATCACCTACGAGGAGTACCTGCGCTGGTGGTACGACGCCAACTACAACGCCGCGGTGCAGGCCGCGCCATCACCCGCCGGACCGCGCTCGGCCTGATGGCCGCCGCGGCGGCGATGGGCGCGGGCCGGCGCGCCGAGGGCGCGACGCGGCTCGAGCGCGCCATTCCCTCCACCGGCGAGGCGCTGCCGGCCATCGGGCTCGGCACCTGGCGCACGTTCGACGTGGGCAGCGGCGCCGCCGAGCGCGCGCCGCTGCGCGCGGTGCTGCAGCGCTTCGTCGCCCTCGGCGGCCGCGTGATCGACTCCTCGCCGATGTACGGCGCGGCCGAGAGCGTGGTCGGCGATCTCGCGACCGAGCTCGGGATCGGCGGGCGGCTGTTCGTGGCCACCAAGGTGTGGACGAGCGGCCGCGAGGCGGGCATCGCGCAGATGGAGCGCTCGCTGAAGCGCCTGCACCGGCCGGCCCTCGACCTCATGCAGATCCACAACCTGCTCGACTGGCGCACGCACCTGCGCACGCTGCGCGAGTGGAAAGCGGCCGGCCGTGTGCGCTACATCGGCGTCACGCACTACACGGCCAGCGGCTACGGCGAGCTGGAGCGCGTGCTGCGGGAGGAAGCGCTCGACTTCGTGCAGCTCAACTACTCGCTGGGCGAGCGCGAGGCCGAGCAGCGCCTGCTGCCGCTGGCGCGCGATCGCGGCGTGGCGGTGCTGGTCAACCGGCCGTTCTCCGAGGGCGGCCTGTTCGCGCGCGTGCGCAGCCGGCCGCTGCCCGACTGGGCGGTCGCCGCCGGCTGCGAGTCCTGGGCGCAGCTGTTCCTCAAGTGGATCCTCGCCCACCCGGCGGTGACGTGCGTGATCCCCGCCACCAGCCGCGTCGAGCACCTCGAGGACAACATGAAGGCCGGCGCCGGGCCGCTGCCCGACCCCGCCACCCGCGCCCGCATGGTGACCCTGGTCGGGCGCTAGTCGGCGTAGTCCGGCGGCGGCGTGAAGCCGCCCACCTCGCGCGCGAGGAGGGCGGCGAAGCGCAGCGGCGTGCGGTCCTCCAGGTACGGCCCGATCGCCTGCAGGCCGATCGGCAGCCCGCCGCGCGC
>DASSLH010000525.1:0-13485 GCA_035689625.1 Candidatus Methylomirabilota bacterium
GGACGCCCATCACGACCGGCCGGTGCCCGACCTCAATCCCGCCGTCGCGCTGTTCCAGCAGCTCACGGTGCGCAAGTGGGAGGAGTACCTGGCGAGCGCGGCCGCCGCCCGCGCCTGATGGCCGACCTCGCCGCCGCCCGCGATCGCGCGCGCGCGCACCTCGCCGCCCTGCAGTCCGCGCGCGGCGACTGGGAAGGCGAGATGGTCTGGTGCCCGATGATCACCGCCCAGGTGGTCATCGCGCGCCACGTCGTCGGCCGTCCGGTGGACGCCGCGACGCGGGCCGGCATCCTGCGCTACGTCGGCGCCGCCGTCGGCCCCGACGGCGCCTGGGGGCTGCACCCGGAGTCGCCCGGCTCCGTGTTCGTCACCACGCTCGTCTACGTCGCGGTGCGGCTGCTCGGCGTCCCGCCGGACGCGCCGCTGGCCGCGGGCGCCCGGGCCTGGCTGCACGCGCAGCCGGGCGGCGTGCTGGCCATTGCCGCCTGGGGCAAGATCTGGCTGGCGCTGCTCGACCTCTACGGCTGGGCGGGCGTCACGCCCGTGCTGCCCGAGCTGTTCGCGCTGCCGCGGTGGCTGCCGCTGCATCCCGCGCGCTGGTACTGCCACACGCGCTACATCTACCTGGGTCTCGCCGCCCTGCTGGGCCGGCGCCTGCGCGCCGACCTCGGGCCGCTGCGCGACGCGCTCCGCCAGGAGCTGTACGCGGCGCCCTGGGCCGCGCTGGACTTCGAGGCGCACCGTCACGCCGTCACGCCCGGCGACCTGCACGTGCGCCCCGGCCGCGCGCTGCGCCTGGCGACGGCGGTGCTGGCCGAGCTCGATCGCGCGATGCCGACGTTCGTGCGCCGGCGCGCGCTGGCGGCCTGCCAGGCGCGCATCGTCTACGAGCAGCGCCAGACGGCCTGGCAGGGCCTCTCGCCGGTGAACGCCGTGCTGAACTGTCTGGCGCTGTGGGCCAACGATCCGCACGATCGGGCGCTCGCCGCCAGTCTCGACGGCCTCGAGCGCTGGCGCTGGCAGGACGCCGGCGGCGTGCGCTACGCGGGGGCGCGCTCCAACGCCTGGGACACCGCGTTCGCGCTGCGCGCGCTGTTCACGCCGGAGGATCCGCGACCGGCCGACGCGATCCGCCGCGGCGCCGCCTTCCTGCGCGACACCCAGCTCACGCACGAGCTGCCGCGCTGGTGGGAGCAGGACCGGGAGCCCATCACCGGGGGCTGGTGCTTCTCCGACGGCGCCCATCGCTGGCCGGTGAGCGACTGCACGGCCGAGGCGATCAGCGCGCTGCTGGAGACGGAGCACCTGCTGCCGCGTGCCGAGCGGCTGCCGCGCGCGCGCCGCGAGGAGGCCGCGCGGTTCATCCTCGCGCGCCAGAACCGCGACGGGGGCTTCGCGACCTACGAGCCGCGCCGCGGGGCGCGCTGGCTGGAGCGGCTCAACGCCTCCGAGATGTTCGCCCGCTGCATGACCGAGCGCTCGTACGTGGAGTGCACGGCCTCCTGCGTGGGCGCGCTCGCGCGGCTGGCCCGGCGCGACCCGGCGCTGGCCGCGCGCCTGCGGACGCCGATCGCGCGCGGTCTGCGCTTCCTCCGCGCCGCCCAGCGCGAGGACGGCTCGGTGCCGGGCGCCTGGAGCATCAACTTCACCTACGGCGCGTTCCACTTCGTCGCCGGCCTGCGCGCCGCCGGCGTCGCCGCCGACGATCCGGCCCTCGCGCGCGCCGCCGACTGGCTGGTCAAGCACCAGCACTCCGACGGCGGCTGGGGCGAGGACTGGCGCGGCTGTCTCGACGATCGCTACGTGGCCAGCCTCGTCAGCCAACCCGTGCAGACGGCCTGGGCCCTCCTCGCGCTGCTCGACACCGTCGGTCCCGCGCATCCCGCCGTCGTCACCGGCGCCGCCTGGCTCACCGCCCACCAGAACGCCGACGGCGGCTGGCCGGGCCGCGGCCTCAACGGCGTCTTCTTCGGCACCGCCATGCTCGACTATCGGCTCTACCACCAGTACTTCCCCGCCTGGGCCCTCGCCCGCTACGCCTCGATGGCCGGCTGACCGCTGGCCGGTCGCCGACGAGGCGCGCGGCGCGCGCGGTCGGCCGGGGGCCTGCGACGACCGCGATGTCTTCGGCCGACTCGAATCCGCCTCGGCTGGGCTCCACCCGGCTGGGGGGCGTGCGATCAGCGCGGCGCGGGAAACGGGTCGCTGCAGACCCCCGGCCACCCACGCACGCCGCGCGCCTCGTCGGGGTGCCAGCCGTGATCAGCTGTGACGGAGATTCCCGCGGACGTACGCCTGGGCGAGAAAGACGGCGGTCGCGCGCGACAGCCGGAGCCCGGCGCGCAGGCGGGCGAGCGACGAGCGACGGCCGTCGGGGCGCAGGGAGACGAGGCCGGTGAGCGCGTAGCCGACGACGTGCGCGTACTGCACGGCCATACGCGACATCCGTCCCTCGTGCGTGGACAGCAGCGCCATCGAGGCGGCGCGACCGCGGCGGCTACGCTTCCAGAATCTCAGGATGCCGTCCCGCAGCAGGCGCATCTCCTCGGAGGGCTCGGCGAACGCGCGGTAGAGCGCCTCGGCCAGGGCGACGCGCGTGCGCTGGGGGCCGCCGCGCAGCTTCGCGTAGCGGCGAAGCGCGAGCGGAATGTCGTCGCCGGCGGCGCGCAGCGCGGCGCGCAACCGCACGGCGTCACGCGTGCAGACGCTGAGCCCCGTCGCCGTCAGCGGATGGCAGCAGCCGGCGGCGTCGCCCACCAGCGCCACGCAGGGCGCGACCACGGAGGCCGGCATCACGGAGTAGTTCGCGCACATCAGGCCGGGCTGGGTCTCCAGCGCGGCGCGCACGCGCTCGCGGAAGTCGGCGGGGAGCGCGGCCAGGTAGGCGGGATCGCGACGCACGGCGGCCACGCCGGCAGGGTTGTCGCGGACGTCGAACATCACCCGCACGGTGTCCGGGGCGATCGCATAGGCCAGCACGGGCGCCGGCCCGCCGAGGAACACGTTACCGAAGCCGGGACTCGGCAGGGGGCCGCTCACGTGCACGCCGAGCATGTGCGAGAGCCGGATGCGCGTGTGGGGAATGGCGGCCAGCCGCCGCACGGTCGACGTGGAGCCATCGGCGGCGACGACGAGCCGCGCGCGCACGCGCACGGGCCCGTCCGCCGCCGCGATCGTGACCGTGGCGCCGTCGCCGGCGACCTGCAGGTCGCGCACGCGGGCGTCGCGCCACGTCGTCACGCCCAGCGACCGGCTGGCGACGTCCAGCAGCGTGGCCGTCAGGACGCCGTGGTCCATCGCAAAACCGAGGTGGCGCAGCCCGGGGATCTCGCCGTACGGCAGAAGGTGCGGGGCGCTCTCGGCGTCCGGCGAAACGGCGAAGCCCTGGATCGGCGCGACCCCCGCCCGCTCCAGCGGCTCCAGCAGTCCGAGCTCCGCGAGGTCGGCGACACCCGGGGGGTGGATCAGCTCGCCGGCGAGGCGCTTGGCGCCGTCGAGGCCGGGCTCGACCAGCAGGACACGATACCCGAGCTCGTGCAGGGCCGCGGCCACCGACACGCCCGCGACACCGCCGCCCGCGATGACCACGTCCCAGCGATCCACGGCGGCCATCTTAGTCGGTCACACCCGCTTCCACCACTCCCGGAGCACGATGATGCCGCCGATCGCCGTCACGAGCAGGCCCGGCACGCCGTAGAAGACGCCATTGTCGTGCAACGATCGCCACGCCATCTCGGGCCGATGAAATTTCCAGCCCGCGATCGAATCGTTGAGGACGTTGTCCGCTCCGACGATCGTCCAGATCAGGCCGACGACGAAGATCAGCCACCCGGCACGTCTCAACGGGTCACCTCCGGCCCCTCGAGGGCAGCGACGGTCATCTCGCGCAGGCGACCGGCGAGCACGCGGGCGAGGTTGCGGAACACCTTGCCGCCCGTGTAGGGATAGCGTCGCCGGATCCGCTCCAGCGCCTCGAAGTCCAGTCGCAGGACCTCGGCGTCCGTCTCGGCGGCCACCGACGCGCTCCGCGGCTCCTCGCTCACGAGCGCCATCTCGCCGAACACCCGCCCCGGCCCGAGCGTGACGAGGGCTTTGTCGGTGCCGTCCGGCAGCCGATCGAAGACCCGCACACGTCCGCTGACTACCATGTAGAGCTCTCGACCCGGCTCGCCCTTCTGCACGATGAGGTGCCCCGCCGGGACGGCGTCGAGGCGGCCCAGGAGCACGACGCGCCGCGCCTCCCAGGCCGAGAGCCCGCGCAGCAGCGGCGCTGCGCTCACGATCGCCGGATCCATCCGCGTGAGCAGCAGGTCCCACAGCGTGATCAGGCGCATGGAGTTCATGAGAATGGGGGTCAGCGTCAGCTCGCTCACCATGGCCAGCAGCATGACCGTGGCCGCCAGCAAGCCGAATTGCACGGTCGCCACGAAGCTCGAGAAGACGAGGGCCAGGAAGCCGGCGGCCAGGGCCAGCGAGACGTAGATGATGGGGCGACCTTCGGCTCGCATCGTGTTGAACATGGCGACCCGCTGATTCTTGTGGAGCTTGAGCTGTCGGCTGTACGTCACCATGTGATGCACGGTGTCGTCCACGGCGATGCCGATCGCGATGGTCGCGATCAGCGCGGTGCTGGTGTTCAGGGGGATGCCGAGCAGGCCCATCAGCCCGTAGTTGAACAGGATCGGGACGACGTTGGGGATGAGCGACAGCATTCCCGCCGTGATCGACGTGAACAGCAGGGCGTGGATGATCCCGATCGCCAGGAACGTCCAGATGAAGCTGGTGAGCTCGTTGATCGCCATGAAGTCGGACGCGTTGTTGAAGAGGATGGCCTCGCCGGTCGCCCGGACGCTGAGGGTCGCCGGCACGTTGGTGGCGATCCAGCCGTCGATGTGACCGAGCAGCGTCGACAGGTCACCGGAGCCGGTCAGGTTGTGGCGCACGACGATGTTGGCGGCGGACGCCTGGAAGTCGACGAACTTCGTCAGCTCCTTCCCTTCCAGCATCAACAGGTACTGGGCGACCTGGTCGCTGCTGTCGGGAATGCGCTCCCACGCCGGGTCGCCCCCGTGCATCTCGCGGTTCGTCTTGCGCAGGTAGTCCGCGATGGAGACCGTCTTGTCGACGGTGCCGAGGGTGGCCAGGTAGTCCTGGAGCCCGGCGATCGTGCGGAGCACGGCCGGATCCTTGATCCCGTCCTCGCGTCCGGTGTCGACCACGACGTAGAAGCCGAGCCCGCCCGCCAGGGAGCGGTGAATGTCCTCGATGCGCACGCGTACCGGCGACGAGACGGGAAACAGGCTGATGATGTCGGTGTTGACGCGCAGCCGGTACCAGCCGATCAGCGACCCCAGCGTCAACAGGCCGGCCACGACCAGGATCGGAACGCGATAGCGGAGATTGAAATGGCCGAGCCACTCCATGAGCCGGGGAATGGCCCCGTGCTCTGACGAGTCCTCGAAGACCGAGCGGCGGAAGCGTCGCGGCACGCTCCACCAGCGCAGCATCGGCGGGAGCAGCGCCATCGTGACCACGTAGTTGGCGGCGAGACCCAGCGACGAGGCCCAGCCGAACTGGATCAGCATCGTGATGTCGGTGGTGACGAGCGTGCCGAAGCCGACGATCGTGGTCGCCGTCGTCACCAGGATCGGCAGCGCCGACTCCTCCAGCATGAGCCGGATCGCCGCCAGCTTGTCGTGGCCGTGCTCCAGGTTGTGGTGGTACTCGGAGATCATGTGGACGTCTTCGGTGAAGCCGATGACCAGCAGCAGGGACGGCAGGATACCGGTGAGGATCGTCAGCGGCAGATGGCACAGCGCCATGAGGCCGAGGCCCCACACGATGCTCACCACCGCGGTGACGACGGGAATCACGACGCCCTGCAGCATGCGGAACGAGAGCAGCAGCGTGAGGAGCAGGACCACGATCGAGACGGGCACCACCGTGCGCTGGTCCAGCGCGATGTAGTCGGCGTACGTCGTCTTCGTGTAGGGCGCGCCGACCTGGTAGATCGTGACCCCCGGCGCGGCGACGCCGGCGATGAGCGCCTCCACCTGTCGCACGAAGCGGTGATTGAAGCCGACGTCGTCGGCGCGCGGATCGGCATAGACGGTGATGGCGGCGGCCCGCCCGTCACGTGCGACGAGGTTGCCGACCAGCACGCGGTTGGAGAGGGCGTCGCTGCGGATGCGCTCGACCTCCGCCGGCGTGCGCGGGAGCGCCGTCACCAGCGGCTCGGTGTTCAGGGTGTCGTCCTCGCCCTTGATGTTCTTGACCGTGGTCAGGCTCTCGACGCGCGTGACGTCGGGCAAGCCGGCCAGCTCGTCGGAGAGCCGTCTGACGACCGCCAGGACCGCCGGCCCGAACACGTCGTCCGCCTTGATCACGACGACGGTCAGGTTGTCGCTGCCGAAGCGCTGCTTGGCCGACTCGTAGACGGCGCGGGAGGGGTCGTTGCGGACCATCAGCCCTTCCGCCGACTCGTCGAGCTTCAGCCGCGGGATCTGCAGGCCGAGCAGCAGGGTGACGAGCAGGGTCGCGACCACCGACGCGACCGGGTGGTCGAACGTCCAGAGGGCGACGCGCTTCACCGGATCAGCTCGGTCTCGGTGAAGAAGTCGTCCGTGAGGCCGCGATTGATCGCGCGCGACTCGATCGTGATCACGGTCCTGGTGCCAGCCTGCACGTCCCGCATCTCGACCTCGTTGGCGCGCCAGATCGGGCCGGCGAGGTTGACCAGCTTGCGATGGACCTCGACCTTCTCCAGGCGATTCTGCTTGTCGTAGAACTCGCGCTTGAGCGTGACCTGGTTGTCCTTGCGAATCCACAGGCGCCGGCGCGCGTAGCCGCTATCGGCGGCCTGGCGCTCGGTGGCGGGAGTGGCCTCCACCACCCAGCAGTCGACGCCGTCCACCGACTCGGAGCCGGTCAGCGTGTACGTGTTGGCGGCGGGATTCTCCGGGCGCAGGTCCTCGTACGCGAAGTCCGTGCCCAGGAACCGGTTCTTCTTGCCGCTGGCCGCGATGCGCTTGGGCTTCTTGACCGACGGCAGATACAGCCACTGGTCGTCGTTGCCGTCCCGCGCCTCCCAGGTGAGCAGGGCGGTGTTCTCGACGTCGCGCGGCGCCAGAAAGCGCACGAGGATCTTGTCGAGGTCACCGGCTCCGGTCCGCACGTAGCGCACGAGCCGCCGCTCCTTCGTCGCGCCCGACTTGCTGACGAGCGTGAGGACCTGCCGCTCTTCCTCGTCCTGGACGCGGTGCCGGGCGCGCTGCGCCTTGACGATGTCGGCGCCGGACTCGGCGGCGGCCGTCGCCGGCAGCGTCGCGACCAGCGCGAGGACGAACACGAGCACGCGGCCGAGCGGGCGACTCATGAGGCCTCCGTCAAAACAGGTAGCGCAGGACGAGGAAGAACCGGTCGTTGTCCCCCCACCGGCCCCAGAAAGTTTCGGGCCTTCCGGTCAGGAAGTCCAGCCCCGCCTCGGCCTGCAGCGCGTCGGTGATCCGGTGCGTGGCCTTCAGCTGCAGGTAGTAGCTGGGCGTGACGGTGAGATCGGCGACCCCGCTGAGCTTCACGGAGGTGTCCTCGGTGAGCTTGGCCTGGATGCGGCCGATGGGCGCGTTGCGGAACGCGCGATCGGACAGCAGGTCGCCGACCACCGGCGTGCCCTCGGTGCGCACGATGCGCGAATCCACGCGGCGCAGGCTCGTCTCGCGCGCGTACTCGAGGATGACGACGACCTGGTCCAGCCACTTCCAGCCGACGTCCTGCGTGTAGTTGATGCCGCCGATGGTCTGCAGGACGTCGTCGCGCCCGTTCGACTCGACGAAGCGGGCGGCCGCCTCGGCGTGGATCTCGAAGCGCCCGAGGGTGGTCGAGACGTCGGCGCCCGGGACCTTCTCGCGCGTGTAGACGGGCGTCAACCGCGGGAGGGTCACCCCGGGCGCGATGGCGAGCGCGGACTGGCGGAACGCCAGCGTGTGGCGGAAGCCGTCGTAGTAGCTGAGCGAGGCGTCGACGCCGGCGAACGTGGACTTCAGCCGCGCCGCGTACTGCGTGGCCGAGGCGTCCTGCTCGGGGCGCACCGGATCGTCGGCCACCGCGCGAAACGCCGGCGGCACCACCGGCGTCCACCGGCTCTTGAACAGCGGCAGCCGGCTCGGTGTGAAGAACGGCACCGCCACGAACGTCAGGCTCGTCGCGCCGTGCGAGGCCCGGGCGGCCGCCGACCAGATGCCGAGCTTCTCGTTGTCGAGCACGTCGAGGTAGTCGTAGGGGTTGAGGTTGTCGGTCGGGTTGAAGGCGTCGGCGGTGCCCCACGCGAAGATCTGCTTGCCGAGGGTAACGTCGATCGGCCCGCCGCGCGCGCTCAGCGTCGCCTCTCTCAGGTCGAGGTAGCTGCGGCGCTGGCTCGTCTCCGGGATCTGGAAGGTCAGCTCGCGCGTGAAGCCGACGTCGTCGTCACGGGCGCGGCCGACGATCTTCGTGCTGCCCCAGGCGCCGAGCCGGTGCGACCACTCCAGCTGCAGGACGCCCTCGTTGACGACCTGCTGGTTGTCGTTCGGCGTGTTGGCGAAGTAGGTGAAGCTCTTGAACAGCGCCTCGCCCTTGAGCCCGAGGTCGGCCAGGCTCGGGCGGTCGGCGGCCAGGACCGGCGAGGCGAGGAGCCCGGCGGCCAGCGCCGCCAGCAGCCCCCACCTCGCGCCGGCCCGGCCCGCCGTGCTCACTTCTTGGTCTTCTTCGGCTTCTTCTTTTCCTTGCGCATGCCCGTGCCCTTGGCCATCTCCTCACCCCCTCTCGTGGCGGCGATACGCGATCAGGTAGCGGTGCTCGCCCTCCAGGACGATCTCGCCGCGCTGGTTCTCGAGCGTCACCCGCAGCGTGAGCAGCCCGGCCGAGCGCTTGCCCTCCAGGCCCACGACCTCGTGGCGCGGCTTGAGGGTGTCGCCGACGAAGGCCGGCGCCTTGAACCGCGTCGTCTGCTCCAGGAAGGCGACGATCGAGTCCTCGATGATCGGCGACAGCGTCGAGGCGCCCACGGCGGTCAGCGAGGTCAGCAGCAGTCCGTGGGCCAGCCGCCGGCCGAAGCGCGTCTTCCTGGCGTACTCGTCGTCATAGTGCAGCGGGTGGGCGTCGCCGGTCATCCCGGCGAAGAACATGAAGTGCGCGTCGGTCAGCGTCCGGGCCGGACTCTCGAAGCGCTCGCCGACCGTGAAGTCCTCGAACCAGCGCTGCGCGGTCACCACAGCGCCCAGAAGAGGTCGCACGCCTCGGCGATGCCGGCGGCGGCGAACAGGCGCGGCCGCACCGCCGCCGAGCCGGGCCGCCCCGCCGAGTACCAGGCCAGGTGCTTCTTGACCTGCACGAGCGCCAGCCGCTCGGGGAGGTGGGCCTCGATGAGGGCGAGGTGGCGGCGGATGACCCGCGCGCGCTCGTCGCGGCCGGCCGCGCGGCCGCCGAAGATCCACGGCGCCCCCAGCGCGCCCCGGCCGATCATCACCGCCGCGCAGCCGGTGGCGGCGGCCATCGCGCGGGCGTCGGCCACGCTGCGCACGTCGCCGTTGCCGATCACGGGCAGGCGCACCGCCGCCACCACGGCGGCGATGATGTCCCACGGCGCCCGGCCCGTGAACTGCTGCGAGCGCGTGCGCGGGTGCACGGTGATTGCGTCCACGCCCTCGCTCTCGGCCAGCCGCGCGATCTCGACGGCGTTGAGCGTGCTCTCGTCCCAGCCGCCGCGGATCTTGACCGTGAAGGGCACCGCGCGCACGGCCTTGCGCAGCGTCCGGAAGACCACCGCCGCCGCCAGCGGGTCGCGCATGAGCGCGGCGCCCTGGCCCTTGGCGACGATCTTCGGCACCGGGCAGCCCATGTTCAGGTCGATGCCGTCGGCGCCGGCCGCCTCCAGCCGCCGGGCCGCCTCGGCCAGCACGTCGGGATCGGCGCCGAGCAGCTGCATCGCCAGCGGCCGCTCCCCGGGCAGGAACTGCGTGAGCGCGGCGGTCCTGGCGTTGCCGAGCACGAGCGCGCGGGCGTCGATCTCCTCGCTGGTGAGCGGGCCGGCGCCGCACTCCCGGCAGACCAGCCGGAAGGGCGCGTTGGTGACGCCGGCCATCGGCGCCAGGCGCAGGTCGAGCGACGACATGGGCCGTATTGTACGTCGGCCCGTGGCCTAATCTACGAGCGCGATCGCCCGGACAGGGCTGCCGTCGGCGCCGTCGATCTTCAGCGGCAGGGCGATGAAGCGGCAGCGCGGCCCGCCGATCTGGTCGAGGTTCGTCAGGTACTCGATGACGGTGATGCCGGCCGGGAAGAACAGCGCGTGCGTCGTGTACTCGTCGCGGCCGGGCGTGCGCCTCGGCGTCGCGATGGTGTCGCGGATGCAGAAGTCGGGCGGGTAGTCGTAACCGACGGCCCTGGCGCCGCGCTCGATGAGCCAGCGGCAGCCGCTCTCGCCGGTGAACGGCCCCGCGCTCCAGAATCGCGGGCTGTCCACGCGTTCCTGCCTGGGCCAGTCCGTGCGCAGCAGCACGATGTCGCCGCGGCGCACGTGGCCGCCGCGCTCGTCCAGAGCCGTGGCGCTGACCTCGCCGTTGGCCCCCAGGTGCGTGAGGTCCACCACCGCGGCGTCGCCCATCCACTGGTCCACCGGCATGGCCGCGATGTCGCGCCCGTCCGGCAGGAAGTGCAGCGGCGCGTCCACGTGCGTGTAGGCGTGGCACGACAGCGTCATGATCGTGGACTGCAGCGGATGCCCGGCCGCGTGGGTGGCCGGCCGCTGCGACTCCGCCTTCCAGCGGAAGTGCGGCGCGATCGGGAACGACAGGTCGACGACCCGCACGGTCAGGGCCGGCGCGCCGCCATCACGGCGATCGGATAGCCGTAGCGGATCACGTCGCCCTCGCGGCGGGTCCCGATCCCGAGCGCGTCGTCGGCGACCGAGTCGGCGAAGATCTTGCGGATGCGGTCGGCGTCGCCCGGCTTGGGGAACGAGCGCGCGATGAGGCCCTCGAGGTCGCCCTCCAGGCGGTAGTGGGTCAGGCGGGGCTCGGGCAGACCCGCCCGACGGAACAGCGCGAGGTGCTCGGCCAGCGGCAGCGCGCGCACGTGCGAGGGGTCGCGCAGGAGCTCCACCCGGTTGAATGCCTCCGCCTTCTCGGGCGGCGGCGCGGTGTCCACCACGAGCACGGTCCCGCCAGGCCGGCACACGCGCGCCATCTGCGTGAGCACGGCCAGCGGATCCAGGAAGTGATGGAACGCGAAGCGCGAGCTGACGATCGAGAACGAGGCGTCCGCGTACGGCAGCGGCAGCACGTCGCCCTGCTGCCAGCTGACGTTCGTCACGCCCTGCTCGGCCGCGTGTGTGCGGGCGCGCTCCAGCATGGCCGGCGTGAGGTCGATGCCGGTGGCGTGCCCGGCGACCCTCGCGAAGGCCACGACGATGAGGCCGGGACCGCAGGCGACGTCGAGCACGGTGTCGTCGGGCCCGGCGCCGCTGAACTCCACGACCAGCCGCAGCGCCGCCTCGTCCTTGATGGACGGCGCCGTCGCGAACGGCACCGCCTGGCGCGTGAACTGGTCGAGGATCAGGTCAGAGTGCGTGTTTTGCGACATGACCGCCCTTCATGATCAGCTTGAGATTGTCGAGATTCTGGAACACGCGCAGGTTCTTGAGCGGGTTGCCGTCCACGACCAGCAGGTCGGCGTACTTGCCGGGCTCCACGCTGCCGATCCTGTCCGACATGCGGAACAGCTCGGCGTTGACCTTCGTCGCCGACAGCAGGACCTCCATCGGCTTCATGACCTGGCCCTTGAGCTCGAACTCCACCGCACGCTGGGTCATCATGTCGCCCAGCAGGTCGGAGCCCGAGCCGATCTTGCAGCCGGCCTTGTAGGCGTGGGTGAGGCCCTGCAGCGACTGCTGCCGCGCCAGGTCGATCTTGGCGATCTGGTGGTCGCCGATGCCGTAGCGCTTGCCCTCGCGGTAGATCGCCTCGTAGGTGACCATCGTCGGCACCAGGAATGCGTCGGCGTCCTTGATCGCCTTGGCGGCCGTCTCGCGGATGAGGTTGCCGTGCTCGATGGAGCGCACGCCGGCCTCGACCGCGCGGCGTACCGCGGTGTCCGAGTAGGCGTGGCTCAGTACGTACTTGCCGACGGCCTGGGCCTCCTCGACCGCGGCGCGCATCTCGGCGACGGTGTACTGCGTGGTGTCGAGCTCGTCGGAGGGCGACATGGCGCCGCCCGAGGCCATGATCTTGATCTGGTCCACGTCGCGGCGGATGTTCTCGCGGGCGGCCTTGCGGACCTCGTCGGGGCCGTCGGCGATGAAGCCGATCATGCCCACGCAGCAGTCGATCGGATCCGTCCACTCCGAGCGCCGCCGCTTGTCGCCGTGGCCGCCGGTCTGCGAGATGTAGCGGCCGGAGACGAGCAGGCGGGGGCCTGTGAACGCGCCTTCCTCCAGCACCATCCGGAAGCCGTAATCCGCGCCGCCGGCATCACGAACCGTCGTGAATCCCTGCATGAGACATTCTTCGGCTCGTTTCATGGCCCGGGCAGCGATGTAGGACGGCGGGTAGTAGCGGTGCTGGTCGGTGATGTTCTCGGTCACCGCGCAGATGTGCACGTGGGCGTCGGTCAGTCCCGGCATCAGCGTCTTGCCGCGCAGGTCGTGCGTGGTCACCCGGCCGGGCAGCGGCCCCACCTTGCCGCCGGGCAGGACGTCGCGGATGCGCTCGTCCTCGACGACGACGGCGGCGCCGTCGTGCGGCTCGGCCCAGGTGCAGTCGATCATGAACGCGTTCGTGAAGACCGTGATGCTCATTTGGCCACCACCTTGGCGTCGTACATCCACACCTTCTCGTCGGCGCGCGGCGTCCACTCCACGGTGTTCGCCACGCCGTAGAGGTCGTGCTGCTGCCACAGGAAGACCCAGGGCGCCTCGTCGTGCACCAGCTTCTGCAGCTCGGCGTAGGCGCCGGCGCGCGCCTTGGGATCCACCAGCGTCACCGCCCGGGCGATCTTGTCGTCGAGGACCTTGTTGTTGCCGTAGGACGAGTAGGTGGCGTCGGCCGTGAACAGCGGCTCGATGGTGCCCTGGCCGTGCAGGGCCGGGCCCCAGCCGAGGAAGAACATGTCGCCGGTGTTGCGGTTCTTGATCTTGTCCAGGTGAGTCCCCCACTCGGTGACCACCACGGTCGTGGTGATGCCGATCCTCTGTAACTGCGCCCCGATCGCGAGCGAGACGTCCTTGTCGAGCGGATAGCGGCCCGACGGCGTGTCGAGCGTGAGCGCGAGCTTCGTCGGATCGACGCCCGCTTCCTTGAACAGCGCCTGCGCGCGCGCGGGATCGTACTTGTAGCACTCGACCGGCGCGTAATCCACGTTGGCCGGCGCCAGCGGCCCGCACATCTTCGTCGCGTGCCCCTTGAGCACCTGGGCGATCAGCTCGTCCACGTTGACCGCGTGGTTCATCGCCCG
>DASSLH010000526.1:0-13018 GCA_035689625.1 Candidatus Methylomirabilota bacterium
GTCGCGGGAGGCGACGGGGACGCTGTACATGCACGCGGGGCCGGAGATCGGGGTGGCGTCCACGAAGGCGTTTTCCACGATGGTGGTGGCGGCCTTCCTGGTGGGGCTGTGGCTGGGCCGCCAGCGCGGCACGCTGACGCCGGAGGACGTGCGCAAGCACATCCAGGACCTCGTCGAGATCCCGCGCCTGGTCGAGCAGGCCCTCGAGCTGGACAACCCGGTGGCCGCGCTCGCCCGCCATCTCTCCAGCGCGCGCGACTTCCTCTACCTGGGCCGTGGCGTGCAGTACCCGATCGCGCTGGAGGGGGCGCTGAAGCTCAAGGAGCTGTCCTACATCCACGCCGAGGGCTATGCGGGCGGGGAGATGAAGCACGGGCCCATCGCGCTGATCGACGACGGCTTCCCGGTGGTGGCGCTGGCGCCGCGCGACAGCTCCTACGAGCGGATGCTGGGCAACATCGAGGAGGTCCGCGCGCGCGAGGGCCAGGTGATCGCCGTCGTGCAGGCCGGCGACAAGCTGATCGCCGGCAAGGCCGAGCACGTGATCGAGGTGCCGGCGGCGGCCGAGCTGCTGATGCCGCTGATCACGGTGGTGCCGCTGCAGCTGCTGGCCTACCACATCGCCGTGCGGCGCGGCTGCGACGTGGACCAGCCGCGCAACCTCGCGAAGTCAGTCACCGTCGAGTAGGTCCGCGACCTCGCCGCTCATCCACTGGCATCGGGACGGCGAGACGCGGCATCCCTACGGCCGCGTCTCGCCGGACCCCGCGCGCTGGGAGCCGATCGGATTTCCGCCGCCGTGGCCCGACCGGCCGTGGATCTTCGGCGTCATGGTGGCCTCGGCCAACGGCGTCGTGGCCTGGCGGCGGCGCCCGGGCGAGGATCCGGTCCTCGCCATCCTGGGCGGCGATCGCACGCACCCGGCGCGCCTGGCCGACAAGCTGCACATGCGCTACCTGCGCTGCTTCGGCGACGTCGGCGTCGGCGCCGAGACGGTCCGCGCCCAGCCCGAGCTGATCCTCACGCCGCAGCAGCCGGGCGATCCGCCGCTGCCCGAGCTGTTCGCGTTCCGCGCGCGCGCGGCGCTGCCGCCCCAGCCGCGCAACATCGTCTACTCGCTCCTGGGCCGGCTGCCGCTGGGCCACCGCATCTTCACCACGCCCGGCATCCATCCGCTGGTGGTGACGACGCCGGTCGGCGGGCCGGAGATCCGCCGGCGCGCCCGGGGGGCGCCCCCGCCGGCGCTGCTGATCGAGGAGCTCACCGATCCGGCCGGGCTGCGCCGCGCCCACGAGAAGCTGTTCGCCGACTTCGGGGTGCGCTACCTCGACTGCGAGGGCGGCGAGACGATCCTGCGCGCGCTGCGGGCGGCGGACCTGCTGGACGAGGTCTTCGTCACCAGCACGCCGGTCGTCATCGACGAGTCGGCGCACGAGGGCGTGCTGAAGATCCTGGACTTCGCGCGCGAGGGCGCGACGCTGATCGCCGAGGGGCGCGCGACGGCCGACGAGCGGTGGACGTTCCGGCGCTGGCGCTTCAGCCGGCGCTGATCAGGAGGCGGGCTGCAGGGTGTCGGTACCGATGGCGTCGGCGATGAGGCGGTCGAGGTGCAGCAGGTCGAACGGCTTGGGCAGGTAGGCGTTGGCGCCGCTGTTCAGCGCATCCTGGGCGACCGTCAGCGAGTCGTAGCCCGTCATCACGAAGATCGGCATGCCCACGCCGGTCTCGCGCAACGACTTCAGCAGGCTCAGCCCGTCAAGGCCCGGCATCTTCACGTCGAGCAGCACGACGTCCGGCGGCGTGCGCACGATGAGGCTCAGCGCCTGCGAGGCGTTGGACGCCAGCTGCACCGTGTAGCGCCCGTCGAAGAACTGCCGCAGGATGTCCTGGACCACTCCGTTGTCGTCGACGATCAGGATCCGTCTCATGGCGGCCTCGGATGGGGCAAGGGCTGTGCCATGGCCGGCGCGGCCGAAAGGGGCGAAAATGCGCGCGGCGGGCGGCGCCGGCGCCGGCGGGGCCGTGACGATTTGGCCGGTCGCGCGCAATTTGTCCCGTCGGGTACAATCGCGTGGTGTCCGCACCCTTCGAGCGTCTCCTCGAGGACCTGAACCCCGCGCAGCGCGAGGCCGTCACCGCCGGTGACGGCCCGCTGCTGGTGCTGGCCGGCGCCGGCAGCGGCAAGACGCGGGTCATCGCCTATCGCATCGCCTGGCTGCTCGGTCACGGCGGGCTGTCGCCGCGCAACCTGCTGGCGGTGACCTTCACCAACAAGGCGGCCGGCGAGATGGCGCGCCGGGTGGAGGGGCTGCTGGCCCCGGTCGGCCTCCGCGCCCCGCTGATCGCCACGTTCCACTCGGCCTGCGTGCGCATCCTGCGCCAGCACGGCGGCCACGTCGGCCTGCCCCCGCACTTCACGATCTACGACGAGGACGACCGCCAGGCGCTGGTCAAGGAGTGCATGAAGGAGGGCGAGCTGGCCGATCGCTCGTTCACGCCGAGCGCGGCGGTGCACCGCATCTCCTACCTCAAGAACCAGATGACCGCCGTGAGCGAGGCGCTGCGCGACGCGCGCGGGCCGTGGGAGAAGAAGGCGGCGCTCGTGTACTCGCGCTACGAAAAGCGCCTGCGCGAGACGGGAGCGGTGGACTTCGACGACCTGCTGCTGCTGGTGGTGCGCCTGCTCACCGAGCACCCCGACGCGCTCGCCTACTACCGCGGCCTCTGGCGGCACGTTCTCGTGGACGAGTACCAGGACACCAACCGCGCCCAGTACCGGATCATCCGGCTGCTGACCGCCGAGCACCGCAACGTCTGCGTCGTGGGCGACCCTGACCAGAGTGTGTACCGGTGGCGCGGCGCCGACGTGCGCAACATCCTCGATTTCGAGGACGATTATCCAGGCACCAAGGTCGTGCGGCTGGAGCAGAACTATCGCTCGACCCGGAGCATCCTCGCGCTCGCCGCCGGCGTCATCGCCCACAACGTGCAGCGCAAGGACAAGACGCTGTGGACCGAGAACCCGACCGGCGATCCCGCCCGCCTCTACCGCGCCTGGGACGAGCACGAGGAGGCCTCGTTCGTCGCCCAGTCGATCCTGGCCCTGCGTGGCGAGGGCGTGTCGTGGGACGGCGTGGCGGTCTTCTACCGTACCAACGCCCAGTCGCGCGTGCTGGAGGACGCGCTCCGGCGCGGCCGCATCCCGTACGTCATCGTGGGCGGCGTGCGCTTCTACGAGCGCCGCGAGATCAAGGACACGCTGGCCTGGCTGCGGCTGATCATCAACCCGGCCGACGATGTCGCCTTCCGCCGCGCCATCGGCGCGCCGAGTCGGGGGATCGGTCCGACGACGCTGGCCCGGCTCGACGAGGAGGCCGCGCGCCGCGCCCGGCCGCTGCTGGCCGTGGCCGCCGAGCCGCCCGCCGACCTGCGCGGCAAGGCCCGCACCGGGCTCGAGTCGTTCGCCGCGCTGATCGCCCGCCTGGCCGGCCAGCGCCGGGACCTGGCGCCGCCGGCGTTCATCGATCTCGTGCTCGAGCAGACCGGCTACCGCGAGGCGCTGCGCGGCGAGCGCACGCCGGAGGCGGAGGCGCGGCTGGAGAACCTCGAGGAGTTCATCGCCGCCGCCGAGGACTTCACGCACGCGGCCGCCGAGCCGACGCTGGAGGGCTTCCTGGACAGCGTGGCGCTCATGAGCGACGTGGACGAGCTCAAGGACGCCGAGGCGCGGGTGACGCTGATGACGCTGCACTCGGCCAAGGGCCTGGAGTTTCCGGCCGTGTTCCTCACCGGCCTCGAGGAGAGCGTGTTCCCGCACGCGCGCTCGATGGACGATCCCGAGGAGATCGAGGAGGAGCGGCGGCTCTGCTACGTGGGCATCACGCGCGCCAAGGAGCGGCTGACGCTGTCGTGGGCGCTGCACCGCCGCGTGCACGGCTACGGCGTCGGCGAGCCCTCGCGCTTCCTGCGCGAGATGCCCCAGGACCAGCTGCTGCCGCTCAACGCCGGCCGCGCGCAGGAGCCGGCCGTGCTGACCGCCCGCGAGGTGCCGCGCTACGAGCCCGAGGAGGAGTCGTGGCCCCTCCGCGTCGGCGCCCGCGTGCGCCACGCGCGCTTCGGCGAGGGCCTGGTGGTCGGCGTCGAGCGCGACGGCGCCGACACGATCGTCACCGTCGGCTTCGCCAGCGTCGGCCGCAAGCGCCTGTCGCTGCAGTACGCGCAGCTGGAGGAGCTGTGATCATCGCGATCATCGGAAGCGGCAACGTCGGCGGCACGCTCGGCCGGGCCTGGGCCGGCCGCGGCCACACGATCGTCTTCGGCGCGCGCGATCCGAAGGCCGCCAACCTCGCGGCGCTCGTGACGTCCATCGGCGAGCGCGCCTCGGTGGCGACGGTCCCCGAGGCCGTCGCCCGGGCGGAGGTCGCGCTGCTGGCCACGCCGTGGAGCGCCGCCGAGAGCGCCGTCCGCGCCGCGCGCGACTGGCGCGGCAAGATCCTCGTGGACGCGACCAATCCGCTGACGGCCGACGTCTCCGGCCTCGCCCTCGGCCACACGACCTCCGGCGGCGAGCAGGTGGCCGGCTGGGCCACCGGCGCCCGCGTGGTGAAGGCGTTCAACACCATCGGCTCCATGCACATGACGGGCGCCCCGTTCGGCGCCGAGCGCGCCAGCATGTTCCTGTGTGGCGACGACGCCGACGCCAAGCGCACGGTCGGCGACCTGGCGCGCGAGCTGGCGTTCGATCCCGTCGACGCCGGGCCGCTGCGCCAGGCGCGGCTGCTGGAGCCGCTGGCGATGCTGTGGATCTCGATGGCCTACGCGCACGGCCACGGGCCCAACATCGCCCTCCGCCTGCTCCGCAAGTGAGGCGCCCATGATCTCGCGGCAGGACGTCGAGCACGTCGCCCGGCTGGCCCGGCTGGCCCTGACCGACGCCGAGCTCGAGCGCATGCGCGAGCAGCTCAACGGCATCCTGACCTACATCGACAAGCTGCGCGCGCTCGACACCGCCGGCGTCGAGCCCACCTCGCACGCCGTGCCGCTCGTCAACGTCATGCGCGAGGACGACAACCGCCCGAGCCTGCCGCAGGGCGAGGCGCTGGCCAACGCCCCCGACCGCAGCGGCGAGTTCTTCCGCGTGCCGCGCATCATCGAGGATTGACTTGCGCACGATCCACGAGCTGACGGCGGCCTTCGCCAAGGGCGAGACCTCGCCGGTGGCGGCCACCGAGGCGTACCTGGCGCGCATCGGAAGCCTCGACGCCCGGGTTGGCGCCTACCTGACGGTCACGAGCGAGCAGGCGCTGGCGGCCGCCCGCGCCTCCGAGGCGCGCTATCGCGCGAAGGCGCCGCGGGGCCCGCTCGACGGCGCGCCCATCGCGCTCAAGGACGTCTTCTGCACGCGCGGCGTGCGCACGACGTGCGGCTCGAAGATCCTCGAGGGCTTCGTGCCGCCCTACGATGCCACCATGGTGGAGCGTCTCAAGGCCGCCGGCGCCGTCATCCTGGGCAAGACCAACATGGACGAGTTCGCGATGGGCTCGTCCACGGAGCACTCGGCGTTCCAGCTCACGCGCAACCCCTGGGACCTCAGCCGCGTGCCGGGCGGCTCGTCGGGCGGCTCGGCAGCGGCCGTCGCCGGCGGCCTGGCGGCCGGCTCGTTCGGGACCGACACCGGCGGCTCGGTGCGCCAGCCGGCGGCGTTCTGCGGCATCGTCGGGCTCAAGCCGACCTACGGCCGCATCTCGCGCTACGGCCTCGTCGCCTTCGCCTCCTCGCTCGACCACGTGGCGCCGTTCGCGTTCGACGTGACGGACACCGCGCTGCTGCTCGGCGCCGTCGCCGGCCACGACCCGCTCGACGCGACGTCCGTGGACGTGGCGGTGCCCGACTACGTCGCCGGGCTCGGCGCCGGCGTGACGGGCCTCACGGTCGGCGTGCCCGACGAGTACTTCGGCAGCGGACTGGACCCGGAGATCGAGCGGGCGGTCCGGGCGGCGATCGACGTGCTGCGCGAGCTGGGCGCCGGCGTCGAGCGCGTGTCGCTGCCGACCACCGAGTACGGCGTGGCGACCTACTACCTCGTCGCGCCCGCCGAGGCCTCGTCGAACCTGGCGCGCTACGACGGCGTGAAGTACGGCCTGCGGGTGCCGGGCGGCAAGGACCTCATCGAGATGGTCAGTCGCACGCGGGCGGCCGGCTTCGGCGCCGAGGTCAAGCGCCGGATCATGCTCGGCACCTACGCGCTCTCGGCCGGCTACTACGACGCCTACTACGGCCAGGCCCAGAAGGTGCGCACGCTGGTGCGCCGCGACTTCGAGGCCGCCTTCGCCCGGGTGGACGTGCTGGCGGCGCCGACGACGCCGAGCGTGGCCTTCCGGCACGGCGAGAAGGCCGACCCGCTGGCGATGTACATGAACGACGTCTACACGATCCCGGCGAGCATGACCGGCCTGCCGGCCATCTCGGTGCCGTGCGGCTTCAACGCCGCCGGCCTGCCGATCGGCCTGCAGCTCATCGGCCGCACGCTGGACGAGGCCACGCTGCTGCGCGTCGCCCACGCCTACGAGCAGGCCACGCCCTGGCACGACCGGAGACCGAATGTTGAGTGAGAGCAGTGGCCGTGCGAGCCGCAGGGCGGCCGAGGAGCCGCAGGCGACGAGCGCCCGAGGCGAGCCAATGAAATACGACACGGTCATCGGGCTCGAGGTCCACGCGCAGCTGGCGACGCGCTCGAAGATGTTCTGCGGTTGCGCCACGACGTTCGGCGCTCCGCCCAACAGCCAGACGTGCGCGATCTGCCAGGGCATGCCGGGCGTGCTGCCGGTCGTCAACCGGCGCGCGGTGCAGTTCGCGGTACGGGCGGCGCTGGCGCTCAACCTGCGCGTCAACGCCGCCTGCCGGTTCGCGCGCAAGCACTACTACTACCCGGACATGCCGAAGAACTTCCAGATCAGCCAGTACGAGGAGCCGCTGGCCGAGGACGGCTGGCTGGAGATCGAGATCGGCGGCGCCACGCGTCGCATCGGCATCCAGCGCCTGCACCTCGAGGAGGACGTCGGCAAGCTCGTGCACGAGGGCGACTTCGCCACCGCCGCCTCCAGCCTGGTGGACTACAACCGGGCCGGCGTGCCGCTGATGGAGACCGTCTCCCGGCCCGACCTGCGCTCGCCCGAGGAGGCCGCGACCTACCTCAAGGCGTTCCGCGCGGTGCTGGTCGCCCTCGGCGTCTGCGACGGCAACATGGAGGAAGGCTCGCTGCGCTGCGACGCGAACATCTCGCTGCGCCCGCGCGGCGCCGCCCAGCTCGGCACCAAGGTCGAGATCAAGAACGTGAACTCGTTCCGCAACGTGCAGCGCGCGCTCGAGTACGAGGTGGGGCGACAGGCGGCCGCGCTGGAGGCCGGCGAGCGCATCGTGCAGGAGACGCGGCTGTTCGACGCCGACCGCGGCACCACGCACTCGATGCGCTCCAAGGAGTACGCGCACGACTACCGCTACTTCCCGGAGCCGGACCTGGTGCCGCTGCAGATGGACCCGGCCTGGGTCGAGTCGGCGCGGGCCGCATTGCCCGAGCTGCCGCGCGCGCAGAAGCAGCGATTCGTCACCGAGTATGGCCTGCCTGACTACGATGCCGCGATTCTGACGGAGTCGCCCGAGCGGGCGAAATACTACGAAGATGCCGTCGCTGTTCACCGGAACCCCAAGGCGATTTCAAATTGGATCATGACCGACCTGCTCCGAGAAATTGACGATCGGGGGGAGACGCTGGTCACGAGGAACGTGCCGCCGGGGAACCTGGCCGAACTCGTGACGTTCATCGATAACGGCACGATCAGCGGCAAGATCGCCAAAGACGTCTTTGCCGAAATGGTCCAGACCGGTCTTACCTGCGACGCCGTGGTGCGGCAGAAGGGCTGGGTACAGGAGTCGGATCCGGCTCGGCTGGAGGCGCTGGTTGACCAAGCCATCGCGGGCAACCCCAAGGCGGTCGCGGACTTCAAGGGCGGCAAGACGGCGGCGGCCAAGGCGCTGGTGGGGCAGGTCATGAGGGCCAGCGGCGGCAAGGCCAACCCGGCCATGGTCGACCGCCTCGTGCAGGAGAAACTCTCTCGGATCTGACGGCCACGGCTATAATCGTCGGAAGCGCGCGTCATGATTGAGCTTCACCGAGTCTCGAAAGTCTATTCGGTCGGTCCGGTGAAGGTCCCTGCGCTCTCCGACATCTCCTTCCGGATCGGCAAGGGCGAGTTCGTGACGCTGTGCGGCCCGAGCGGCGCCGGCAAGACGACGCTGCTGCGCCTGCTCTACCGCGACGACGTGCCGACCGAGGGCGAGGTCGAGGTCCTGCGCCACGACGTCGCCTCCCTCACGCGTGCCGAGGTCGCGGCGCTGCGCCGCTCGATCGGCATCGTGTTCCAGGACGCCAAGCTGCTGCCCGGCCGCACGGTCTACGAGAACGTCGCCTTCGTGCTGCGCGTGCTCGGCACGCCGCGCCGCGAGATCACCGGCCGCGTGTTCGACGCGCTCCGCGCCGTCGGCCTCTCCGCGCGGGCGCAGGCCTATCCCGCCCAGCTCTCGCAGGGCGAGGCCCAGCGCGCGGCCCTGGCCCGCGCGATCGCGCGAAAGCCGCTGCTGCTGATCGCCGACGAGCCCACCGGCAGCGTGGACGAGGGCATGGCCGGCGAGGTGATCGAGATCGTGCGCGACATCTGGGCGGGCGGCACCACGGTGCTGTTCGCCACCCACCAGGCCACGCTGGCGGCGTCGCTCAAGCAGCGCACGCTGCATCTGCAGAACGGCCGCCTGCTCAAGGACGAGGGCTGAGCGGCCGTGCTCGGGTTCCTCCTCGGAGAAGCGCTGCGGGACCTGCGCCGCGCCGGCCGGGTGGCGGTCAGCGCCATCGCGCTGATCACGCTGTCGCTGGCCGCGCTGGGCGCGTTCTGGCTGCTGTCCTCCAACCTCGCCGAGGCCGTCGCGCAGTCGCGCGAGCGCGTGAAGGTCGTCGTGTACCTCAAGCGCGAGCCGTCGGCCGTCGAGGCCAACGCGCTCGTCGAGCGCGTGCACGCGATGCCGGGCGTGGCGGCCGCGCGCTACGTCGGCAAGGCGGAGGCGCTCGGCACGCTCAAGCAGATCCTCGGCAAGGACGCCGCTGTGGCCGACTCGCTGCCCCAGAACCCGTTGCCGGCCTCGCTGGAGATCACGCCGACCGCCGAGGGCGCCACGCTGGACGGCTCGCGCGCGCTGATCACGCGCCTGGGCGCGCTGCCGGAGACCGACGAGGTCGGCGGCGGCGTGGAGTGGATGGAGCGCTTCGCCCAGAGCCAGCGCCTGCTGTGGCTGTTCGGCCTCGGCGTGGGCGCCGTGCTGGCCGGCGCCGCGATCCTCACGGTGACGACGGCCACGACGCTGGTGCTGCACGCGCGCCGCGAGGAGATGGAGATCATGCGGCTGGTCGGCGCCCCCGAGCACGTGGTGCGGTTGCCGCTGCTGCTGCAGGGCATGATGCAGGGCCTGCTGGGGGCGGTGCTGGCGATCTGGGTGCTGGTCGGCTGCTACGCGCTGGTCGGCCCCCGCGTGGAGCCGCTGATCAGCGAGACGCTGGGCCTGGCGCGGCTGACGTTCCTGCGCCCGCACAACGTCGTGATCCTGATGCTGGCCGGCACGCTGCTGGGCGGCGCCGGCGGCTTCCTGGCGCGCGGGCGCTCCGAGCCGTGAGCGGGCGCGGGGTCCGGGTGCTGGCGGTGGTGGCCGGCGCGCTGGCCGTCGCCTCGCTGGCCGCCGCCCAGTCGCGCAAGGACGGCGGCGACTCCGTGCAGGCCGAGCAGCGCAAGCTGCGCGAGACCGAGCAGCAGCTCAAGGAAGAGCGGCGCAAGGCGGCCGAGGCGCGCGACAAGGAGAGCTCGCTGCTGGCCGAGCTGGACCAGGTCGAGCAGCGGCTGGCCGACAAGCAGCGCGACATCGCCCGGCTCGACGGCCGCATCAAGCGCGCGCAGGCCGACGTGCTGGGGCTGCGCGGCGAGGTCCGCGGGCTCGAGCAGCAGCGCGGGGGCCAGGAGCAGGCGCTGGCCCGGCGCCTGCGCGCCATGTACAAGGTCCATGCCCAGGGCGGGGCTCTGCCGCTGCTCTTCGCCGGCGACGACCCGGTGGCGCGGGCGGTGGCCGTGCGGCACCTCACGAGCCTGGCCGCTCTGGACGCTCGCCTGATCCAGGAGTATCGTGGAACCTCAGACCGGCTGGATGACCGCCGGCGCCGGGAAGAGGCCCGGGAGCGGGAGCTGGCCGATCTCAAGTCCGACGCGCAGCGTGAACAAGCCGAAGTCGATCGCGACGCCGCCAAGCGACGCATCCTCCTCGCGAAGGTGCGGGACGAGCGCGTCTACCACGAGCGCATGGTCGGCGAGCTGTCCGAGGCCACGCGACGGCTCGAGGCCTTCATCCGCGACCTGCAGGCCCGGCAGCGCCGCCTGGCCAAGGTGCCCCCGCCCAAGCCCGGCCTCGAGCCGCCCGGCGTGGGCTTCGGCACGCTCCGCGGTCGCTTGCCCTGGCCCACGGAAGGGCGCATCATCGCAGCATTTGGCGCCCAGGTGCACCCGCGCTTCGGCACTCGCACGTTCCGCAACGGCGTGGACATCGAGGCCGGCGAGGGGCGCGAGGTGGCGGCCGTGTTCGGCGGCCACGTCATCTACACGGGCTGGTTCAAGGGCTACGGCAACTTGATCATTCTCGACCACGACAACGAGTACTACACGCTGTACGCGCACATCGCCGACATCCTGGTCAAGGAAGGCGATGACGTGAAGCAGGGGCAGAAGATCGGGACGGTCGGTGACACGGGATCGCTGGAAGGGCCGCGCCTCTATTTCGAGGTCCGGTTCCAGGGCAAGCCCCAGGATCCCGAGCAGTGGCTCCGGCAGCGGAGCTGAGAGAGGTGGCCAGGGGGACTCCATGAAGAAGGCATTCGTGACCGGTGCGCTGCTCGTGGTGCTCACGCTGTCGCTGGGCGGGTCGGCCGCCAGCAAGGCGACCGACAACGGCGCGACCTACGAGCAGCTCCGGCTGTTCACCGAGGTGCTGTCGATCGTGCAGAACCAGTACGTGGACGAGGTGCCGCCCAAGGACCTCATCTACAACGCCATCAAGGGCACGCTGCGCGGGCTCGATCCGCACAGCTCGTTCCTCGATCCCGACAGCTACCGTGAGATGCAGGTGGAGACCTCCGGCAGCTTCGGCGGCCTCGGCATCGAGATCACGCTGAAGGACGACATCCTCACCGTCGTCTCGCCCATCGACGGCACGCCCGCCCAGCGGGCCGGCCTGCAGACCGGCGACCGCATCATCAAGATCGACGGCCTGGCCACCAAGGACATGCAGCTGGCCGACGCCGTCAAGCGCATGCGCGGCAAGCCGGGCTCCAAGGTCGTCATCACGATCGTGCGCGAGGGCTTCACCGAGCCCAAGGACATCGACCTCGTGCGCGAGCAGATCCGCGTGCAGTCGGTGAAGGCGGTCGAGATGGGCGACGGCGTCGAGTACCTGAAGCTCCGCCAGTTCCAGGAGCAGAGCCCGCACGACATCGAGGCGGCGCTCGAGAAGTTCTCCAAGGACGGCATGAAGGCGCTGATCCTCGACCTGCGCAACGACCCGGGTGGTCTGCTGACCGCGGCCGTCGAGGTGAGCGAGAAGTTCATCGAGGACGGCAAGCTGGTCGTCTATACCGAGGGCCGCGTGCGCAACCAGAACATGCGCTTCTCGGCCCACGCCAAGCACGGCTACACCCAGATGCCGATGGTGGTTCTCGTCAACCAGGGCAGCGCCTCGGCCTCCGAGATCGTGGCGGGCTGCCTGCAAGATTACGGTCGCGCGGTCATCGTCGGCACCCAGAGCTTCGGCAAGGGCTCGGTGCAGACGATCATCCCGCTGTCCGACGGCTCCGGCCTGCGGCTGACGACGGCGAAGTACTTCACGCCCAAGGGTCGCTCCATCCACGGCAAGGGCATCACCCCCGACGTCGTGGTCGAGCTGCCGAAGGAGCCGGCGACAGCCCTCAAGGACCGGCCGCTGCCCTCGCAGGACCCGCTGGACGATCTGAAGAAGGACGTGCAGGTGCAGCGTGCGGTGGACATCCTCAAGGCCATGAAGGTCACCGGGCAGTGGCGGCCGGGGACGGCCACGCAGATCGGCTCGCAGCCGGTGGACAAGCCGCAGCAGTCGCACAACTGATCACGGGCATGCCCGCGGCGATGGGGCCGGGCGCGCCCGAGCCGCCCGGCCTGCATCGCCGTTCGTTTCTGCGGCGGCGGTTGCCCGGAATCTAGGCATGGGCAAAGTCATCCTGGGGATCGAGAGCTCGTGCGACGAGACGGCGGCGGCGGTGCTCGTGGACGGCCGCCGTGTTCTCTCGAGCGTCGTCGCCTCGCAGGACGACGTGCACGCGCCCTACGGCGGCGTGGTGCCCGAGCTGGCGTCGCGGCGGCACATCGAGGTCATCGTCCCCGTCGTCGAGCGCGCGCTGGCCGAGGCGAGCGTACGCCTCGGCGACCTCGACGGCATCGCCGTCACGCAGGGCCCGGGGCTCGTCGGCTCGCTGCTGGTGGGCTGCTCGATGGCCAAGGCGCTGGCCTGGGTGCACGGGCTGCCGCTGGTCGGCGTCAACCATCTCGAGGGACACATCTACGCCGCGTTCCTCACCGAGGACCCGCCCGAGCATCCGTTCCTGGCGCTGGTCGTCTCCGGCGGCCACACCGCGCTCTACCACGCGGCCGCGCCGCTGACCTACCGGCTGGTCGGCCACACGCGCGACGACGCCGCCGGCGAGGCCTTCGACAAGGTCGCCAAGCTGCTGGGGCTGGGCTTTCCGGGCGGGCCGATCATCCAGAAGACGGCCGAGCGGGGCAACCCGCGCGCGATCGAGTTCCCGCTCACGCACATCACCGACGGCGCCCGTGACTTCTCGTTCAGCGGGATCAAGACCTCGGTCTCGCAGTACGTGAAGAAACGGGGCCCGCTGAGCGAGGCG
>DASSLH010000527.1:0-5885 GCA_035689625.1 Candidatus Methylomirabilota bacterium
GTCCGCCGCACCGCCAGCGCGCCCTCGATGTTGAGCCGGTTGGTGATGCCGGCATCGAGCAGCGCGAGCAAATCACGGAAGTAGACGAGCTCGGCGTAGCGGTCGATGTGGCTTTCCTTGAGCGGGATCGCGCGCGCGCCCGGCCAGCGCCGCTCGGGCCAGTAGTCGTCGCCCAGGCGGCCGAGATCGACGCCGTCGCGCGTGAGCTCGCCCGCCGCCGGCGCGCTGACGAGCGGCGGCGGCGGTGGCGGCGGGTCGCGCCTGGTGGAGAGCGCTACCAGCAGCGCCAGCGAGGAGGCGGCCAGCGCGCCTAGCGCGAGCAGGCGATGGCGGCTCGCCACCGCCGCGCGCGTGGCGACGAGGCAGCGCAGCGACTCGGCGATGTCGGGATCGAGCCAGGCGCCGTGTCCTTGCGGGCAGGCGCTGACGAAGAGGTCGGCGGCGGCCAGCGGCTGGCGCACGAGGTCGTGGCGGCAGGCCGGGCAGGTCAGCGGCGCCTGCGAGCGCGGCGAGGGCTGCAAGAACACGTCGCTGAGCAGCCGATCCACCTCGGCGGTGCCGCCGCGCTGCACCGTGGCGCCGATCCGCGCCAGGCCGTCGCTCGACATCCACATGGCGGGTGGTTCTCCTCGCGCGCGGCCCGAGCAAGACGCGTTCCGGACGGCAGGCGCTCGTCCTGGCGCGGGGATGGACGGCAGGCCGCCGCCGCGGCGTGCCACGCGGGCACGTCGGCGGGCCACGAAGGCCTCAGGCCCGGAGAATTCCCGGGCACGATCCTCACGGCTTCTTGAACAGGATCGGCCCGATGAAGGACTCCGCCGTCGAGCTCGTGTCGTTGGAGTCGATGGCGACCGAGACGGCCGCCGGGTCGTCGGGCGCATCGTTGTAGGCCTTCCGGAAGTCCTCGGCGACGTTGCGGCGCTCGGTCAACCACTTGCCGAGCTCGGCCGGCCCCGAGCGGACGACGATGTACGTCACCGTGCCGGTCTTCTCGCTCTTGCAGATCGTGCCGACCGGCTGGCTCGTGTCCCAGATGTAGCCAATGATCTGCGAGCGAACCGCCTGGGGGAAGCGCGGCCACATGACGTAGACCTGGGCGGCCTCGTCGTCCGTCGCCTTCTTGCAGGCGTCGCCGCCCTTCGGGAGCACGGTGACCTTCCAGGACCACTCGAGGATCGGCGTCTGCTTGAGGTCGATCTTGCCCTTGACGTCCTTGGCGATCGTGGAGCCGTCGCCGGCGCTCCTGAGATGCAGCACCTTGTGGTTGTCGTTGGAGACGATCTCGAAGTCGTACTTGGGACTACCCCAGTTCTGCCCCTTCCAGCCGGTGGGGATGCCCTTGGCGCCGACCGTCTGCGTCGTCCAGTCCTCGACGAGGAACTGGCCTTGAGCCCACGCGCTGGTGGCGAGGGCGAGCAGCAGGGCGACGGTGGCAACGCGTGCGCGCATGACGTGGCTCCTCAGCGTTCGTGGCCCCGGCGCCGGGGCGGTGACCCCTATGATACCGTCTGCTCGTGCACGAGGCGGAATCCGTGCGCCTGGACCGGTGGCTGTGGGCGGCGCGCGTGTTCAAGACGCGCAGTCAGGCGGCCCAGGCCTGTGACGGCGGCAAGGTGGACGTCAACGCGCAGGCCGCCAAGCCGGCCAAGAGCCTGCGGCCGGGCGACACGATCCGCGTGACGCTGCCTCAGGGCCGGCGGCGCATCCTCAAGGTCGCCGCGCTCGACGAGCGCCGCGGCTCGGCCACCGTCGCCCGCGCGCTCTACGAGGACCTCACGCCGCCCGAGCCGCCCCGGCCGCGCTGGGCGACGCCGCCGCTGCGACTGCCGGGCGCCGGCCGCCCGACCAAGCGCGAGCGCCGCGCGCTCGACCGGCTCCGCGAGCTCTAGGAGAAACGAGATGACCCAGACGTACGACTGGAACGCGATCGTCGACGACCTCAACCGCTATCTCAAGCTGCGCTCCATCCCGATCGGCATGAAGCTGTTCGAGACGGTCGAGGAGATGGAGGCGATCCCCAAGATCCGGCGGCCGCGCGTGAAGCACACCACCGACCAGATCGTGGCCCAGGCCCGCCAGCTCGGCTTCACGGTCGGCATCACGATGGACGATCTCGTCGGCGCGCAGTGCGGCGTCGTCATCGGCCTGCATCCGCGCGACGAGGAGTGGCTGGCCGGCACGCGGCAGGCGGGCGTCTGGTACAAGACCGTGGAGGACTCGTCGGCCAAGCAGCACGCGATGGACTGCGTGCCCTATGGCCGCTACCAGGCGATGGCCGTGTCGCCGCTGACCAGCGGCCGGCTGGACCCGCCCGACATCTGCCTGATCTACGGCACGCCCGGCCAGATGATCTTCTTCATCAACGGGCTGCAGTGGACCGGCTACAAGAAGCTGTCGTTCACGTCGGTCGGCGAGTCGGCCTGCGCCGACTCCTGGGGCAAGGCGCTCAAGACCGGCGAGCCCGCGCTCACGATTCCCTGCTACGCCGAGCGCCGCTACGGCGGCGTCGCCGACGACGAGCTGCTGATGGCGATCCCGCCGCGCTACCTGCCCAAGGTCATCGACGGCCTCGCCAACCTCTCGAAGAACGGCCTGCGCTACCCCGTGCCGCCCTACGGCATCCAGTCGGACGCCGCCGCGGGGCTGGCGGTGTCGTACGCCGACAAGGAGAAGAAGGCATGAAGATCGCGGACGATGTGACGCAGCTCATCGGCAACACGCCGCTGGTGCGGCTGCGCCGCGTGGTGGCGGGCGCGCGCGGCGAGGTCGTTGCCAAGCTCGAGTTCCAGAACCCCGCCCACAGCGTCAAGGACCGCATCGGCGTGTCCATGATCGACGCCGCCGAGCGGGCGGGGAAGATCAAGCCGGACACGATCGTCCTGGAGCCGACCAGCGGCAACACCGGCATCGGGCTGGCCTTCGTCTGCGCGGCGCGCGGCTACAAGCTCACGCTGATCATGCCCGACACGATGAGCAAGGAACGGCGCATGCTCCTGCGCGCCTACGGCGCCAACCTGATCCTCACACCCGGGGCGGAGGGCATGGCCGCTTGCATCAAGAAGGCCGAGGACATGGCCAAGGCCGACGCGCGCTACTTCATCCCGCAGCAGTTCGAGAACCCCGCCAACCCGGAGATCCACCGCAAGACGACCGCCGAGGAGATCTGGCGCGACACCGACGGCAAGGCCGACGTCCTGGTGGCCGGCATCGGCACCGGCGGCACGATCACCGGCGTCGGCGAGGTGATCAAGGCGCGCAAGCCGTCGTTCCGCTGCGTGGCCGTCGAGCCCGACGCCTCGCCGGTGCTCTCGGGCGGCGCCAAGGGTCCGCATCCCATCCAGGGCATCGGCGCCGGCTTCGTGCCGGCGATCCTCAACACGAAGATCTACGACGAGGTCGTCCGCGTGAAGAACGAGGACGCGATGACGACGGCCCGCCGGATGGCGAAAGAGGAAGGCATCCTCTGCGGCATCTCCTCGGGCGCCGCCGTGTGGGCGGCCGGTGAGGTCGCCCGCCGGGCGGAGAGCGCCGGCAAGCTGATCGTGGTGATCATTCCCTCGTTCGGCGAGCGCTACCTCAGCACGCCGCTGTTCGCCGATCTGGCGGATTAGGGGGCCTCGAAGGGCCCCTAGCGGTTGCGGTCACTGCGGCCGTCTGCTACCGTTTGCCCGCTGTTCGCGCCCGGGTGCCCCGGTGGGGCCCCAGGGAAGGCGGTGTGAATCCGCCGCGACCCCGTCACTGTGATCGGGGACGAAACCCGCGAGAGCCACTGGCCCAGGGCCGGGAAGGCGCGGGGAGTAGGACGATCCGAGAGCCAGGAGACCTGCTCGGGCGCGCACCTTCACGACCGGTCTTCGCGGGAGGAACCGGGGAGCGTTGGCTTCGTCACTGCTCATCCTCGGCGGCGCGCGCAGCGGCAAGAGCCGCTTCGCCGTCGCGGGCCTGTCGCCGCGGGCGCGCGTCCTCTATATCGCCACCGCGCAGCCGGGCGACGCCGACATGGCCGCGCGCATCGCGCGCCACCAGGCCGAGCGGCCGCCGCAGTGGAAGACGGTGGAGGCCCCGTTCGATCTCGTCCCCCGCCTCGGCGACGCGCTCGGGGCGGCCGACACCGTCGTCGTGGACTGCCTCACGCTGTGGGTGGCCAACCTCATGCTGCGCGGCGACGGCGACGAGGCCATCCTCAAGGAGGCCGACGCGCTGGCCGCGCTCGCCGCCGCTCCCCGCGCCGAGCTGCGCATCGTCTCCAACGAGGCCGGGCTCGGCGTGCACCCGGCCACCGCCGACGGCCTGCGCTTTCGCGACCTGCTCGGCGGCGTGAACCAGCGCATCGCCGCCGCCGCCGCCCGCGTCGTGCTGATGATCGCGGGCCTGCCGCACATGCTGAAGGACGCGCCGGCCAGGAGTCCCACTCATGAGCGACCTCCCGAAGCTCCTTGACGCGATCCGTCCGCCGGGCGAGGCGGCGGCGGCCGCGGCCTGGCGCCACCTCGACACGCTGACCAAGCCGCCGGGCAGCCTCGGCCGACTGGAGGAGCTGGCCGTGCGCCTGGCCGCGGTGACCGGACGGCCGCCGCGCGTGAGCGCGCCGGTCATATTCACGCTCGCCGCCGATCACGGCGTCGTCGCCGAGGGTGTGAGCGCCTACCCGCAGTCGGTCACCGGCCAGATGGTCGAGAACTTCCTGCGCGGCGGCGCCGCCGTCAACGTGCTGGCGCGGCAGGCGGCCGTGCGCGTCGTCGTCGCCGACTTCGGCATCGCCGCTCCGCTGGGCGCGCGCGACGGGCTCGTCGTGCGGCGCATCGGGCCCGGCACCGCCAACATGGCGCGCGGCCCCGCGATGTCGCGCGCCCAGGCGCTGGCGGCGCTCGAAGCCGGCGCCGCGCTGGCCGAGGAGGCGATCGACGGGGGCGCCGACCTGCTCGGCACCGGCGAGATGGGGATCGGCAACACGACCGCGGCCAGCGCGATCACCGCCGCGATCACCGGCGCCGACGCCGACCTCGTCACCGGCCGCGGCACCGGCGTGGACCAGGAGGGCCGCCGGCGCAAGGTCGCCGTCGTGCGGCGCGCGCTGGAGGTGAACCGGCCCGATCCGCGCGACGGCCTCGACGTGCTGTCCGCGGTGGGCGGCTTCGAGATCGGCGGCCTGGCCGGCGTGATCCTCGCCGGCGCCGCCCGCCGCGTGCCCGTTGCGATCGACGGGTTCATCGCCGGCGCGGCCGCGCTGATCGCCGTCGCGCTGGCGCCAGCGGCGCGTCACGCGCTATGTGCCTCCCATCGCTCGGCCGAGCCCGGCCATGCGCTCGCGCTGGCCCATCTGGGCCTCACGCCCTACCTCGATCTCGACATGCGGCTGGGGGAGGGGACCGGCGCCGCGCTGTTCGTGCATCTCGCGCGGGCGGCCGCGGCGATCTACGGCGAGATGGCGACGTTCAAGTCGGCGGGCGTCGACGGCCCGAGCGGGACACCATGACGCGCGTCCTCGTGATCGCGGGCGTGGCCAGCGGCGTCGGCAAGACGTCGGTCACGCTGGGGCTGCTGCAGGCGCTGCGCCGCCGCGGGCTGGCGGTGCAGGCCTTCAAGGTCGGTCCCGACTTCATCGATCCTGGCCTGCACGCGCTCGTCACCGGCCGGCCGTCCTACAACCTCGACGGCTGGATGTGCGGGCGGCAGCGCGTGCTCGAGACGGTGACGCGGGTCGCCGCCGGCGCCGACGTGGCGGTCGTCGAGGGCGTGATGGGCTGCTTCGACGGCGTGGACGGCGCCTCTGAGGAGGGCTCGACCGCGCAGGTCGCGAAGTGGCTGGACGCGCCGGTCGCGCTGGTGCTCGACGCCGCCGCGCTGGCGCGCAGCGCGGGCGCGGTCGCGCTCGGATTCGAGCG
>DASSLH010000528.1:0-7627 GCA_035689625.1 Candidatus Methylomirabilota bacterium
CACCGTCTCGTCGATGTCGGCGCCGCGCGCGACCTTCGTGAACATGTCCGGGATGATGAACGTGGTCACGACCTCCTGGGCGGCCGGGGTCATCGGGCCCGGGAAGCCGAGGAACGCGGTGATCTTCTCCTGGTCCTGCAGCTTCTGCAGCTTGGCGTCCTTGCCGAGGTACGGCATCGGCTTGGTGTACATACCCTTGAGGAACGGCATGTTGTAGCCGTAGGAGGCGTCCATGCCCTCCTTCTGGTTGTCGGCCACGGCCTGGATGAACTCCTTGGCGGCCGCGGCGTTCTTGCTGAACTTCCAGATCGCCCACACGTTGGGCTCGCCGACGTTCCAGGTGCCGCCTGGTCCCGCGACCTCGGGCACCACGAACGTCTGCTCGAACACCTTCGGGTTGGTCAGCCGCGTGGAGTGATACGCGGAGATCGCGTCGTGGATCCACGAGGCCACGCCGGAGGCGAGGAAGCGGTTGTCGGAGGCGTCGTCCCACGAGAACACCTCCGGCGTCATGCCCTCGGTGTAGAGCGCCTTGGCGAACTTCAGCGCCTCGCGCGTCTCCTTGGAATCGAGCGCCACGTTCTGGCCCGACGGGTCCGTCTCCTTGGCGCCGAAACAGTAGAGCATCGCGCGCCAGTTGTGGTTGGCGTCGTTGCAGTGCGAGAACTGCATGCCAGTCGGGTGGCCCTTGCTCTTCAGCGCACCGGCCGCCTTGCGCAGGTCGTCCCACGTCTTCGGCTCGCCCATGCCGACCGACGCGAAGAGATCCTTGCGCCAGAGCACCGGGATCGAGATGAAGTAGTCGGGGATCGCGTACCACTTGCCGTCCACCTGCGCCGCGCTCTTGGCCGCGTCGAGCCAGCCGCCGTACTTCTTGGCGAGGCCGTCGGCGAGATCGGAGACGTCGACGAGGTTGCGATAGTACTGGCCGGTGAGGATCTGGCCGGCGTAGTAGATCAGGTCGTGGCCGGCGCCGGCGGCGAACTCGGCGGCGTAGCGGGCGGGCAACTCGAGGTGCGGGATGTGGTCCACGCGGACGGTGACGCCGTTCTTGCTCCCCCACTCCTTGCAGAACTTGTCGAACCACGCGTCGTAGTTGGGCACGTAGTGGCTCCAGATCAGCATCCGGAGGCTCGTGCCCTTGATCTGCGCCGGGGCCCGGCGGGCCAGCAGCATGTCGCCGAGTGTCAGGCTCGCGGCGGCGACGCCGGTGGTGGTGAGGAAGCGGCGACGGCTGACAGCCGTGATGGCGGGTTCGTGACTCATCGGTCGAACCTCCTCGCGTCTGGACGATGGGAACCGTGGGACGGCTTGTAACTCCCCGTAGCTCAAATACCGGCGAAAGGTTAGTCTCTTTATCCGTTTGAATCCGGAGTTGTCAAGGGGTATTTCCTGTCAGCATGCGTCGTGCCTTCGTCGTGCTCGCGCTCGCGCTCGTCGGGATCGCCCTCTTCACGGGCGGCCTGGCCTGGCTGCTCAACGATCCCCGGCCGCCCGCCGGCGCCCCCCACGGCCAGCGCCTCTACTACGCCTACTGCGTGGAGTGCCACGGCCGGGACGGCCGCGGCTCGTGGCGCGCCGCGTTGTTCCTGCTCCGTCCGGGCGACCTCGGCAAGGCCGCCCGCATGACCGGTGAGTCCGACCGGTTCCTCTTCGACATCATCAAGTCCGGCGGCTCGCCGATCGGCCGCCCCGGCATGCCGGCCTTCGGCTACCACCTGGCCGACGCCGACATCGAGCAGCTGGTGAAGTACCTGCGGACGCTCGGAACCGGAGCGACGAAGAAGAGCTAGCCGCGCCTCTTGATCCAGAGCAGCACGAGGTCGTCGCCACGCGGCCGGACGGCCAGGCGCACCCGATCACCCGGCTTGAGGTCGAGCGGCGCCAGCTGCTTGGGGCTGGCGAGGATGGCCATGGTCTCCATGGCCTCCATGCCGAGGCCGGCCACGGCCTCGTGACGCACGAGGATCAGCCCCTCGCCGCGCCCGACGAACTGCCCCTGCACCTCGTACGCGGCCGGCCGCAGGATCGTGCCCCACAGGCCGGCCGCGAAGGCGCCCACCAGCGCGACGAACAGCGCGATCAGCAGCGCGCGGGCGCGGAGCGTGTGACTCAGGCCGGGCGCGTCAGCGCTGCTCCATGTAGAGGTTGGTGGGACGGCCCGACGCGGTCTCCGGCTGCAGGTCCTCGCCGGTCACCGTCCACTTGCCGCCGCAGCCCTCGTGCACCACCGCGGAAGCAGGATGATACCCGGTCCCGAGGGTGCCGGCGAGCACCGCCACCCCAAGGACGCCGCCGACCAGGCAGGTGAGCGCGCGGCCAGGCACGAGAAACACGTTGGTGACGACCGCCGCGGCGTCGTAGACACCGTGAGAGCGCGCGGGCGGCTGGGTACGGAGCGTCTCCTGGAACAGGTCGGGCGCGGGCGGCTGGGCCGCCGGAGGAGCCGGCTGGGTCGGCTGCTGGGCGACAGCGAGCGTGACGAACGGCCCGGCGAGCAGCAGTGCCGCCAGCAGCGCCGAGACAACTCGAGTCGTCTTCATAACGGCCTCCTTGTCGCAGACCCCGTACGGGTCGGCCCCAGGCCGGACGAACGGGCTCTTATTGTCTCGCGAAGCTCGGGGGCCGGTCACCAAATTTTCTCGGCCTCGACAAGGGGCTATAATCCGAGCACATTCCCCCCGGGAGGCCACTGCCCATGAAGCTCGTCCGCTTCTCCGTCAACGGCCAGTCTCCGCGCCTGGGCGCGCTCCAGGGCGACCGCATCGCCGACCTGCAGGCCAGCCTGGCTGCCACGCTGTCGCGCCGCGGCGTCGTGCGCGCCGCCGAGCTGGCCGCCGCGCTGGCGCCGGCGTCCACCCGCGCGTTCCTGGAAGGGGGCGCCGCCGCCCAGGACGCGGTCGCCTCGATCAGCGAGTGGGTCACCGTGCCGGCGAGCTCGGCCCGCCTGCACGCGCCGATCGCCGACCCCGGCAAGTTCATCTGCATCGGCCTGAACTACAAGGATCACGCCGCTGAAGCCGGCCTGCCGATCCCCAAGGAGCCGCCGATCTTCGCCAAGTGGAGCAACGCGATCATCGATCCCGGCGAGCCGATCCTGCGACCGCGCGGCTCCCGGCAGCTGGACTGGGAGGTCGAGCTCGGCGTGGTGATCGGCAAGCCGGCGCGCTACGTCGGCAAGGAGCAGGCGCTCGACTACGTGTGGGGCTACACGATCGTCAACGACGCCAGCGCCCGCGACTTCCAGTTCATCACGAGCCAGTGGATGGCCGGCAAGATCTTCGAGACCGCGGCGCCGGTCGGGCCCTATATCGCCGACGCCGGCGAGATCCGCGATCCGCACGCGTTGGAGCTCAAGACATTCGTGAACGGCAAGCAGATGCAGAACGGCAGAACGAAGGAGTTCATCTTCGACGTGCGCTACCTTGTCAGCTATCTCTCCGGGCTGATGACGCTCATGCCGGGCGACCTCATCGCCACTGGCACGCCGGCCGGCGTGGGCGCTGGAATGAAACCGCCGGTGTTCATGAATCCCGGCGACGTCTGCCGCCTGGAGATCACCGGGCTCGGCGCGCTCGAGAACCCGGTCAAGGACGCGTGATGGTGGCAGCAAACGTGCAGGCCGCATAGGGGCGCCTATGCTCGAGCTCATTCGCACCCTGGTGGTTCCGAACACCACCAAGATCGTGCTGCTGTCCCTGGATGGTCTCGGGGGCCTGCCCCGGCCCGAGACCGGCCGCTCCGAGCTGGAGACGGCCCGCCTGACGAACCTCAACGCGCTGGCCGCCGAGGCGGCGTGCGGGCTGCTGCGACACGTGGCGCCCGGCATCACGCCGGGCAGCGGCCCCGGGCACCTCGGCCTCTTCGGCTACGACCCGCTCGCCTACCAGGTCGGCCGCGGCGTGCTGGAGGCGCTCGGCATCGAGTTCGACCTGCGCGCCGGTGACGTGGCGGCGCGCGGCAACTTCTGCACCGTGGACGCGCGCGGCAACATCACCGACCGCCGCGCCGGCCGGATTCCCACCGAGACGTGCGTCAAGCTCGTCGAGCGGCTGCGCACGATCCGCCTGCCGGGCGTCGAGGTCCTGGTCGAGCCGGTGCAGGAGCACCGCTTCGTGCTCGTGCTGCGCGGCGCCAGCCTGTCGGGCCGCCTGAGCGAGACCGACCCCCAGGTGCTGGGCAAGCCGCCGCTGCCGGTCCACGCCGTGGAGCCCGCGGCGGCGCACACCGCCGAGCTGGTCAACGCCTTCGTGGACCAGGCGCGGCGCCTGCTGGCCGACGCCACGCCGGCCAACATGGTCCTGCTGCGCGGCTTCGACCGCCTGCCGGAGCTGCCGCGCTTTCCCGAGGTCTACGGGCTCCGGGCGGGCGCCATCGCCGCGTACCCGATGTACCGGGGCCTGGCCAAGCTGGTCGGCATGGACGTGCTCAAGACCGGCCGCACCTACGCCGACGAGATCGCCACGCTGCGCGAGCACTGGCAAGCCTACGACTTCTTCTTCGTGCACTATAAAGACACCGACAAGGCCGGCGAGGACGGCAAGTTCGACGCGAAGGTCGAGGCCCTCGAGCGCTTCGACACGTTCGTCCCGGCGGTGCGCGAGCTCAAGCCGGACGTGCTCGTCGTCACCGGCGATCACGCGACGCCGTCCGTGCTGGCCGGCCACGGCTGGCAGCCGGTGCCGGTGCTGCTGCACAGCCGCTACTGCGGCGCCGATCCCGTCACGGCGTTCGCCGAGCGCGCGTGCGCGGGCGGCACGCTCGGCACGCTGCCGGCGCATCACCTGATGCCGCTGGTGATGGCCAACGCGCTGAGGCTCACGAAGTTCGGCGCCTGACCATGGCGGTCGCAGCATGCGGTTCCTGATCCGCCTCCTCGGGGCCCTCTGGCTCTCGACCCTGGTCGTCAGCGTCGCATTCGCGTGGTACGAGGTGCACGAGGAGCGCACCCGCCTGGCCGAGGACCTGCAGCGGCGCGCGGCGCTCACGGCCGACGCCGTCCGCGAGGCGGCCGAGCGGCTGGGCCCGCGCGGCAGCCGCGTCGCCTACGAGCGGCTGCTGGCGCGCTTCGCCCGCCCCGACCGGGCCATCGCCGTCTACGATCCGTTCGGCTCGCCGATCGACGCGTCGGCCGACGTGCGGCGCGGGCTCGGCCTCATCTCGCCGCTCGTCACCGACGCCATGCGCCGCAACACGACGGTCAGCGCGTTCGTGCCGCTGGCCGGCCGCACGCGCCTGGTGTACGTGGTGCCGCTGCAGCCGGACGACCAGGTCACCGGCGCCGCCGCGATCCTGCTCGACGCCGAGTCGCTGGACGCCAGCGAGTGGGACCTCTGGCGCCGGACCGCCGTGCGGATGGGCGTGCTGATGCTGCTGGTGACCGGCATCACCTGGCTGACGGTGCGGTGGTCGGTGACGCGGCCGATGGCGCGGATCGCCGAATGGACGCGCCAGCTCAAGACCGGGCAGCCGGTGGCGCCGCCGCCCGACGCCGACGCCAGCCTGTTCGGCTCGCTGGCGACCGAGGTCACCAGCCTGGCGCGCACGCTGGCCCGCGTGCGGCTGGCCGCCGCCGAGGAGGCGCGGCTGCGGCTGGCCGGCGAGAGCCTGTGGACCGAGGAGCGCCTGAAGCAGTTCGTCGAGATCCGCTTCGGCGAGCGGCCGATCTACATCGTCTCCAATCGCGAGCCGCTCAGCCACGTTCGCGAGGGGCGGTCCATCCTCGAGGTGCAGCCGGCCAGCGGTCTCGTCACCGCGCTGGAGCCGATCATGCTCGCCTGTGGCGGCGTCTGGGTGGCTCACGGCAGCGGCAGCGCCGACCAGGTGGTCGGCGATCGCATCGGGCTGCCGGTGCGCGATCCCACCTACACGCTGCGCCGCGTGTGGCTGTCCGAGCAGGAGGAGGCCGGCTACTACTACGGCTTCGCCAACGAGGGGCTGTGGCCGCTCTGCCACATCGTGCACGAGCGCCCGCAGTTCCGCAGCGACGACTGGGAGCAGTACCGCCGCGTCAACCGCCGCTTCGCCGACGCGCTGCTCGAGGAGATGGAGAAGACCGAGCAGCCGATCGTGCTGGCCCAGGACTATCACTTCGCGCTGCTGCCCCAGTTCGTGAAGCAGGCGCGCCCGGACGCCCGGGTCGCCCTGTTCTGGCACATCCCGTGGCCGAACTTCGAGGCCTTCGGCATCTGCCCCTGGCAGGAGGAGATCCTGCTCGGCCTGCTCGGGGCCGACCTCATCGGCTTCCACACGCAGTTCCACTGCAACAACTTCCTGGAGACGGTCGAGCGCACGATCGAGGGCCGCATCGACTGGGAGAGCTTCAGCGTCGTGCGCGGGCAGCACACGACCTGGGTGCGGCCCTTCCCGATCAGCGTGGCGCCCGACGACGCCGACGGCGGGCCGGACCGGGCCGCGCTGCGCGCCGAGCTGGGGCTGACGACGGAGTGGGTCGGTGTCGGCGTCGAGCGCGTGGACTACACCAAGGGCCTGCCGGAGCGGCTGCGCGCCATCCGGCGCTTCTTCGAGCGCTGGCCGGAGTTTCGCCGCCGGGTGACGTTCGTGCAGATCGCCTCGCCCAGCCGCAGCCGCATCCCGCGCTACCGGGCGCTCCAGGAGGAGGTCCGGGAGACGGTGCGGATCATCAACGATGAGCTGGGCGAGCGCGGCTGGCAGCCCATCGTCTACCGCGAGCGCCACCACGACCACGCCGAGATCCGCCGCTACTACCGGGCGGCGGACTTCTGCCTGGTGACGTCGCTGCACGACGGCATGAACCTGGTCGCCAAGGAGTACGTCGCCGCCCAGGTGGACGACGACGCCGCGCTCATCCTCAGCCGCTTCACCGGCGCCTCGCGGGAGCTGCGGGATGCCTGGGTCGTCAACCCCTACGACGTGGACGACGTGGCGGCGGCCATCCACGCGGCGCTCACCGCCGATCCCCTCGACCGCCGCTCCCGGATGCGCCGCATGCGCCAGCACGTGCGCGAGCACAACATCTACGGCTGGGCGGGCCTGCTCGTCGCCGAGCTGGCCAAGATTCCGCAGCCCTCGTTCGAGCGCGGCTGACCCCCGCGGCCGCAGCGCTTCCGGAACAATCGTGGTAGACGTTACAGGTGTAAAAAATGCGCGGCTCGCCGCGTGGCGCGCAACTGCGCGGATTTTCGGACGTCGATCATGGCATCGCGCTTGCCTCCCCGTACCGCGATCGGCTGAGCGGAGCCGCTGGGCTCGGCTTCCGCGGGAAAGGCAGAGCAGCTATGAACGACCAGAACCTCAGCGACATCTCGATGAAGGGCGCGCCGGCGTGCGGGCGCTGCCACATGCTCGTCGCCCGCTTCGCGCCGCAGGTCGTGGCCTCGGCGGCAACGTATCACCGTGAATGCTTCGAGGCGTGGTACTTCGGGCGCTATGGCAAGCGGCCGACGCTCACGGCGGGCGCCAACGGCGACCGCCACCGCTACCAGGTCCGCGAGGCCGCCGGCGTCCGCGAGCGGGCCGCCTGACGCCGGCGGCGCGAGGCGGCGCCGGCGCGCGCGAGACCCCGCGCGCATCGAGCGCGACAGTCTCGGGCCGCTGGCCGTCCCGCGGCGCGCGCTCTGGGGCGTCTTCACGGAGCGCGCGCGCC
>DASSLH010000529.1:0-3227 GCA_035689625.1 Candidatus Methylomirabilota bacterium
TGCCGGCCTTGGCGGCGGCCAGCTGGGTGGGTCCGCCGACCAGGATGTACTGCTTGACGCCGTCCAGGTACGGCAGGCCGGGGATGAAGTAGCTCCGGTTCCGCTCCCACTCGACGAGGTTGCCGCGCTCGTAGCGCTTGAACTTGAACGGCCCGGTGCCCACCTGGGCCTCGGGCCGGTCGAGGTCGCCGTACTTGTCCAGGATGTGCTTGGCCGCCACCCGGCACCACGCCGAGGCCAGCGAGGGCAGGAAGGCCGGCGTGGCGAACTTCAGCCGGAACTCCACGGTCGCCGGGTCGAGCACCTCGACGCCGGCCACGATCGGCTTGAGCGAGGCGCCGCACTTGGGGCTCTTGAACTCCGGATTGAGCAGACGGTCGAAGCTGGCCTTGACGTCGGCGGCGCTGAGCGGCTGGCCGTCGTGCCAGGTCACGCCCTTGCGCAGGTGGAACGTGTAGGCCTTGCCGTCGGCCGAGACCGTCCAGCGCTCGGCGAGGTCAGCGGCGATCTTCGTGGGATCGTCGGGATCCCACTGGATCACGCCGCTCCAGATGCCGGCCGTCGCCTGCTGCACGACCAGCGGCGACTCGGCGTGGACGTCGAGGCGACCGGGGTCGCCGTAGTCGAACCACGTCAGCACGCCGCCGGCGCGCGGCTTGTCCTGCGCCGCGGCACCGAGCACGCCTCCGCCGATCGCCGCCAGGATCACGAGCGCGACTGCCCAGATCGAGCGCTTCATCGCAGGCCTCCTTGCCTGTTCGCGGGCGGGCCGGTGTCAGCCGAGGCCGCCCCGCAACCGCGGATCGGTCACGTCACGGATCGCATCGCCCAGCAGGTTCAGTCCGAGCACGGTCAGGCTGATCGCCAGGCCGGGCACCAGGAACATCCACGGCGCCGGCTCCAGCGCCTGGGTCCCCGCCGTCAGCATCGTGCCCCACGACGGCTCGTCGGGCGGCGCCCCCAGCCCCAGGAACGACAGCGAGGCCTCGACGACGATGGCGTAGGCGATGTTGACGGTCACCAGGACGATGTAGGTCGCCGCCGTGTTGGGGACGATGTGTCGGGCGATCACCCGCCAGTGAGAGCAGCCGACCGCGCGCGCCGCCTCGACGAACGGGCTGGCCTTGATCGAGAGCACGACCGAGCGAAGCGTGCGCGCGGCGGTCGGCGCCAGGAGAATCGCCAGCGCGAGCACCACGTTGTTCACCGACTGCCCCAGCGCCGCCATCAGCGCCAGCGCCAGGATGATCGGCGGCAGCGCCATCAGCGTGTCGACCGTGCGCTGGCTGGCGCCGTCGGCGAGGCCGCCGAAGTAGGCGGTGACCACGCCCCACAGCGCGCCCAGCGTGACGCCGAACAGCACGGAGGCCAGCCCGACGTAGAGCGACAGGCGCGCGCCCCAGATGACCCGGCTCAGCTGATCGCGGCCCAGCTGGTCGGTGCCGAGCGGGAACGACGCGCTCGGCGGCAGGTACGGCGCGAACGCCGCCTCCTTGGGACCGTGCGGCGCCAGGGCCGGCGCGAGCACGGCGGTGGCGACCAGGATCGCGACGATGACGGCCCCGGCGGCGCCGAGCGGCTGCTGGAGGGTGAAACGGGTCAGCGCCCGCAGCACGCGCCGCATGTCAGGCGTAGCCGACGCGCGGATCGAGCCACGCGTAGAGCAGGTCCACCAGCAGGTTGATCACGAGGAAGATCACGGCCATGACGAACACCATCGCCTGCACGGTCGGATAATCCCGCTGGCTCACGGCCTGGGCCAGCGCGCTGCCCATGCCGGGCACCGAGAAGATGATCTCGACGATCACGACACCGCCCAGCAGCCGTCCGCTCCACCAGCCGACGAAGGTCACGACCGGCAGCAGCGAGTTGCGCAGCGCGTGGCCGTAGACGACCGCCGCCTCGGACAGGCCCTTGGCGCGCGCGGTCCGCACGAAGTCCTGGCGGATCACCTCCAGCATCTGCGAGCGGGTCAGCCGCGTGATCGGCGCGCTGATGTACCAGGCTTGGGCCAGCGCGGGCCAGATCAGCTGCTTGAGGTTCTCCGCCGGATCGGACCACAGCTCGGCGAACTCCAGCGGCGGCAGCCAGTGGAACAGCCGGACCAGCGCGTAGAGGATGAGGACCCCGGTGAAGAAGATCGGCAGGCTCAGTCCGCTCACGCTGACGACGCGCACCACGTAGTCGATCCACGTGTTCTGGCGCACGGCCGACACGACGCCGAGCGGCACCGCCCACACGACCGCCAGCGCCAGCGTCAGCACGGCCAGCTCGAGCGAGCGCGGCACGCGCTCGCGCAAGATCTCGCTGACGGGGCGCCGCTGCAGATAGGAGTGGCCGAAATCGCCGCGCGCGGCGTGGCGCAGCCAGTCGACGTACTGCACCGCCACCGGCCGGTCGATCCCGAGCTCGTGGCGCAGGCGCGCCACCTGCTTGGTCTGGATGGCGCTCGCCTCGCTGCCCGTCTGGTAGACGAGGATCTCGGCGATGTCGCCGGGCACCAGGCGGAGGAGGACGAAGATCAGGATCGAGGCGCCGAGCAGCGTCGGCACGAACATCAGCAGGCGGCCGACGACGTAGTCGCGCGGCATGCGGGGAAGCGTAATGCGCCCGCCCGCGCCAAGGCAAGCGCGGGTGATAGAGTACCTGCACGTCCTCGGCCCGCCCGCTCACGAAGGAGGCCGCCATGCCGACGCTGCAGATCCTCAACCCCGTGGCGAAGCTCGTCGAGTACTCGGTGAAGCCCGCCGCCCGCCTGCACGATCTGGCCGGCGCCACCATCGGGCTGTACTGGAACATGAAGGGCGGCGGCGACGCCGCGCTCGACCGCGTGGAGCAGCAGCTGGGTGCGCGCTTCCCGGGCGTGCGGTTCCGCCGCTACACCGGCTCGGTCGGCTGGCTCATGCGCCACTGCACGGCCGAGGACGCCGACCGGATCGCCTCCGAGGTGCAGGCCGTCGTCGGCACCACCAACGACTGAGGGTCCTGCACGTCGTGGGGGTGCCACGACATGGTGGAGCTGGAGCGGCGAGGAATCCCGACTGTCGTCTTCACGGCGAAGACGTTCGTGCACGACGCGCAGCGCAGCGCGGCGAGCTTCGGCCTGCCGGGGCTGCCGCTGGCCGTCGTGCCGCTGCCGTTCACCAACCAGCGCCCCGACGCCGTGCACGCGATGGTGGACGAGGCGCTGCCGCAGGTCCTGGCCGGCCTCACCGCGCCCGTCGAGC